>JAKQKF010000109.1 GCA_029560815.1 bacterium | reverse complement strand
GATCCCTGGCCGGGCGAGCGGCGCTGGCTGAGCGCGGAGCTTGCAGCCGCCTATCTACCCGATCCGGCCGGAACCACCTACTTCCTCTGCGGTCCCCCTGCTATGATCACCGCCCTGACCGAGCAGCTGCGGGAAAAAGGTATTGCAGAAAAACAAATCCGCTTTGAATCGCTCTGGGGCTACTAGGCGCTCCTTATCTGCGTCATCCCCTCTCCCATCCATTTCCGAGCCTTTGAGCAGCCATAACCTCTCTTTCCGGAGGTCACCATGAGGCGTCTACTCTATTTTATCATGCTGTTGATCTTTTTCGTCGCCCTGAGCGCTGCGATGCGTTCTCCGTCCGGTCCCGCCTATGTTGACGATGAAGTGCTGGTGCGCTTCAAACCCGCGACCAGCACAAGGGCTCTTTCCGCCCTGACCGCGGGGGTGGAGGCCAGGATTCTCTCTTTCGCCCCCGCTCTGCGTATGCACCGGCTCAAGCTCACCGGCCGCATGGGAGTTGAGGAGGCGGTGGACCATCTGCGCGCGCAGAGCCAGGTTGAGCTGGCCGAACCCAACTACCGGATCAAGGCCTCTGTCACGCCGAACGATCCCTCTTTCAGCAAACTCTGGGGACTCGCCAATACGGGCCAGACCGGCGGGCTGGCGGATGCCGATATCGACGCGCCCGAGGCCTGGGCGGCCACCACAGGTTCGGCCGCAGTGTTGGTGGCGATCATCGACACCGGCGTAGATTATCGCCACGTTGACCTGAAGGCCAATATCTACACCAATCCCGGCGAGGATCCATGGAGTGATCCCAACGACCCCTCCACCGGCAACAAGCTGGACGATGACGGTAACGGTCTGGTTGATGACTGGAAAGGCTATAATTTTCATGCCAAGACCAACGATCCGTATGATGATAACGGGCATGGCACGCATGTGGCGGGGATCATCGGCGCGGCGGGCAATAACAGCCTTGGCGTGACCGGGGTTTGCTGGCAGATCCGGCTGGTGGGCCTGCGGATTCTCAATGCCTCAGGGGACGGCAATGTCGGCGATGCCATTGACGGGATCGAGTATGCCATCCAGCTGGGCGCACGTATCCTCAATCACAGCTGGGGAGGGCCGGATAAATCGATCTTTCTCGAAGAGGCGATCAGATTTGCCCACAGCCGGAATGCTCTGGTCGTGGCGGCTGCCGGCAATGACGGCGTGAACACGGATATCTCGCCGCAATACCCGGCGTGCCTGGATCTCGATAACATCATCTCAGTCGCGGCGACGGACCATGGCGACCAGCGGGCGCTCTGGGGTGAGCCCGACGAAAACACAGATGATTGCGGTTTTTCCTGCTCAAACGCCATGGCTGCGGTCCCCGGCTCCAATTGGGGGGCATCGACGGTGGATCTGGCGGCCCCCGGCAAGGAGATCTATTCGACGGTTCCCGGCGGCTATGCGGTTTTTTCCGGCACCTCGATGGCGGCGCCCTATGTCTCGGGCGCAGCCGCACTGCTGCTGGCGCGAAATAGCGGACTGACCAATCTGCAGGTGAAACAGCGGCTGATGAGCAGCGTCGATCCCCTCACCGCCTTCAATGGACTTTCCGTCACGGGAGGAAGGCTCAATCTGCAGAAGGCCCTGGCCGGCCTTCCCTGAAACCCCGGCATAAATTTAGCTTGCCATTTTTCCTCTAAAAGTATACTTTAATAGGCCCTTTTTCTGTGCCGGCCATGACGCTTGCAAGCGCCATGCACGAACGACTCATCTAGAAGAGGTAATCACGGTGACCCTGCATAGCGAATCGCGTTATGAACAGAGTTTGCAGCGGGACATTGCCCTGCTCAAGCGGAAGACGCAGGAGATGGCGATGCTCGATGAGGGTGGGCTGCGCAATGCCATCATCGCCCTCATGAACCGGGACCGGCAGCTGGCCTATACGGTTATATTGCGCGATCGTTGTGTCGATGAGCTGGAGATCGAGCTGGACCGTCTCTGCCTTGAGTTTCTTGTGCGCCAGCAGCCGGTGGCGAGTCATCTCCGCTTTGTCTTCGCCACGATCAAGATCATCCGCGAGCTTGAACGGATCGGCGATTACGCCGAGAGCATTGCCCGCCAGGTGTTGAATATTTTGCCGATGCAGCCGATCCCACCGCTGGACGACTTTCTCGAGCTGGCCGATGTGGCGATCTCCATGTTTCATGACTGTGTCGAGGCCTTTCTGGACAACGATGTGGAGAAAGCGCGCCGGCTCATGATCAAGGAGGACATCGCCGACGAGATGCGCAGCGCGATCAACGCCAAGCTCATCAAATGGCAGGAGGAGGGGCTGCTGGTGCTGGATGCCCTGGCGCCGCTGATGACGGTGGCCCGCCGCCTGGAGAGGACCACGGATCAGGCTAAAAATATCTGCGAAGAAGTGATCTACATGTCCACCGGCCAGTTCATCAAACACCGCCACAGCGACGTTTTTCGCATTCTGTTCGTCGATGCCGACAACTCTTCGCTCAGCCAGATGGCCGAGGCGATCGGCCGGGCGCAATCGACCGGTCATTTTTACTTCGCGAGCGCGGGATTTGAGCCTGCCGGAGAGATCGAGCCGGCCATGCGACGCTATCTGCTCGAAAAAGGGTTCGGCCTGGAGGGCTACCAGCCCAAAGAGTTCAACAAGTATCTCGAGACCATGCCGGTCGACGTCATCGTCGCGCTGAATGCAAAGGTGCGCAAGCGGATTCCCGCCAATCTTTCAAATTGTGTCGTTTTCGAGTGGGCGATTTCCGATCCCGCCGACGCAAGCAGCTCGGCCGCGGCGAGCGGGGAGCCATACGATCAGGCCTATACCGATATTTCCCAGCATCTGCGTGATCTTGTGCAGGCTATCATCGGCCATGATCAGTTCCGCTCCGGCAATGCTGACTGCATGCGCTGATCTGATGATGAAGAAAAAAAATCCATACCAAAGCCTGTCGCTGCTGTTGGCGCTTTTACTCATCGCGGGATGTCTGCGCGGCCGCCAACCCGGCCAGGAAGGCGCCGGGGAGAAGAAGGTCATTCAGAACAGCGGCTCCGATACCATGGTCAATCTCGCGCAGGCCTGGGCAGAAGAGTATGTGCGGATCAATCCATCGGTTTCGGTGGAGGTCTCGGGCGGCGGCTCCGGCACCGGCATCGCCTCCCTGATCAACGGCACTGCGGATATCGCCAACTGCAGCCGGGAGATGACACCGGCCGAACGGGAGAGGGCCCGGGAGAATACCGGCAGGGATCCGGTCGAGCATCTGGTCGGCTACGATGCCCTGGCGATTTTTGTCAACCTGAAAAATCCCCTGCACGAGATCACGCTCGAGCAGCTCGCCGAGATCTATGGCGAAAACGGGAGGAGCGTGCGCTGGAGTGATCTCGGCGTTAAGCCACCCGACGAGGAGCGCGATGAGATCATCATCGTCAGCCGCCAGTCCAATTCCGGCACCTATGAATATTTTCGTGAAGCCGTTCTCGGCAAGACGCGGGACTTTCGTCTCGGTACCATTGACATGCACGGTTCCAAGGATGTGGTTGAGCTGGTGGCGCGGACACCCGGAGCTATCGGCTACAGCGGCATGGGTTATGCAACCGACCGGGTGCGCATGCTGAGCATCGCCCGGAGTGCCGGCGAGACCGCCTATGCACCTACGGTGCAGAATACCCAGAAAGGCAGTTATCCCGTTGCCCGGCCTCTTTTCATGTATACGCTGGGCGAGCCGGAAGGAGAGATTAAGGCTTACCTGGATTGGATCGACTCCCCTGTGGGGCAGGATATGGTCGTTCGTTCAGGCTATGTTTCGCTTTCCAGATTGGGGAGCGCCGCACCGGCGGAAACGCAGGAGCAGCGGCCATGACCTCCAGCCGCCGCCATCTGGAACCGTTGAAGGAGTGGCTCATCGAGCGATTTATCTGGCTCTGCGGTGTCAGTGCCATTTTTTTTGTTTTTGCCATCTTTATATTTGTCTTTCGCGAGGGGGCTGAATATTTCTTCAACGGATTCAAGGCCGGCGAATTTTTCAGCAGTATCGAATGGTATCCCACCTCGCGCACCCATGTGCGCTATGGCGCTCTGGCCCTGATAACCGGTACTTTCAGTGTCTCCTTTCTATCGATGTTCATCGCCGTCCCCTTCGGATTGGGGGCGGCTGTCTTCATCTCCGAGTTCTGTCCTCCCCGGCTCAAGGAGGGGCTCAAGATCGTCATCGAGCTTCTCGCCGCGATACCCTCTGTGGTATGGGGTTTCATCGGTCTGACCATCATGAACTCACTGATCGTCCAGCTCTTCAATGCCCCGCTCGGCCTCAATATGCTCAACGGCGCTATCATCCTGGCGCTGATGAGTGTGCCGATCATCGTCTCTATCGGCGAGGATGCCCTCAAGGCGGTCCCCGATTCCTATCGTGAGGCGGCTCTGGCTCTGGGATGCACCCGCTGGCAGATGGTTTTCCGGGTGCTGCTGCCGGCTGCGCGCAACGGCCTTCTGGCTGCGGTGCTGCTTGGCATTGGCCGCGCGGTGGGTGAGACCATGGCGGTGCTGATGGCCACCGGCCATTCCATTCGAATCCCGCGTGGTGTGCTCGAACCGGTGCGCACTCTGACGGCCACCATCGCCGCGGAGCTGGGCGAGGCCCCGGTCCATTCGGAGCACTACCAGGTGCTCTTCATTATCGGCATCCTTCTATTCACCATAACCTTTGTCATCAATATCACCGCAGATTTGATTGTACGCGGGATTGGCAAGAAATAGCGGCGGAAGCGGAACATGTTCGAAGCCACAGATCAGACCAGACGCAAGCAGAGGCAGGAGAAGGCGATTCAGTATCTTCTCACCGCGATGACGACAATCATCGTCCTGCCCCTGCTTCTGATCATCTTTTATCTTTTGTACAAGGCAGCGCCGATCCTCTCGCTCGAATTCCTGTTCGAAAATCCGATCCATGGCATGCGCGCCGGCGGGATCTGGGCCCCGCTACTGGGCACGATCTATCTGGTCCTGATTTCGCTGCTGATCGCAACGCCGGTCGGCATCTTCGCGGCCATCTATCTTAACGAGTACTCGCGCGAGAGCTGGATGACACGGGTCATCAATCTCGCGGTCGTGAATCTGGCGGGTGTGCCGAGCATCGTTCATGCCCTTTTCGGCCTCGGAGCCTTTGTCCTATTCGCCGGCATCGGCCGTTCCATCCTCGCCGCCTCGCTCACCCTGGCGATCATGACCCTGCCGGTGATTATCGCCAGCACCAAGGAGTCCCTGGCGGCGGTTCCCCACTCCTTCCGCGAGGCCTGCTGGAACGTCGGCGCGACGCGCTGGCAGACCATTCGTCATGTGGTGCTGCCCAACTCGATCAGCGGTATTCTCACCGGCGTCATCCTCCAGGTTTCGCGCGCGGCCGGGGAGACGGCGCCGGTGATGTTCACCGGTGCGGTATTTTTCAAGGCGATCCAGACCGGCGATCCCTTCGCCTATGGCTTGCTCGATCAGTGTATGGCGCTGTCCATGCATCTTTTCACCATCTCCACCCAGGTGCCGGATGTGCCCGAAGCCCTCACCTACGGCACGGCCGTGGTGCTGCTCGGAGTGGTGCTCCTCTTCAATGCCCTGGCCATTTTCCTTCGCGTCAAGCTGCGCGGGAAGAAGAAATGGTAGATCAGCCGGTAAAAATAGAGGTGCGGGACCTGCATCTTTTCTACAGGCAGCACGAAGCCCTGAAAGGAATCTCGTTCACTATTTTTCCCAACGAGATTTTCGGCATCATCGGGCCGGCGCAATCGGGAAAGACCAGCCTGCTACGCGCGATCAATCGCACACTCGAGTTCACCCCGGGCACCCGCTACAGCGGTTCGATCACCGTTGACGGCCAGGAGGTTGGCAAGGTCAGAAATGTCTATGAACTGCGGCGCAAGATCGGCATGGTCGCCCCGCTGCCGGTCGGCCTGCCCATGACGATCTATGACAATGTCGCCTTCGCTCCGCGCATGGGCGGCATGCGGCAAAAGGGGGAGATCGATGCCACCGTCGAGCAGTGCCTGCGCCAGGCGGCGCTGTGGGATGAGGTGAAAGACCGTCTGCATACTCTGGGGACCAACCTTTCGGGCGGGCAGCAGCAGCGGTTGACCATCGCGCGCGCACTCTCCCACCAGCCGGAGATCCTCTGTCTCGATGAGTTTTCCATCGCCATCGATCCGGTCTCGACGATGCGCATCGAGGAGGTGCTGAAAACGCTGCGGCAGCAGATGACCATCATCCTGGTCACCAATCTGGTTCAACAGGCCCGCCGCCTCGCCGACCGCACGATGTTCCTCTTCGAGGGCAAGATCATCGAGGTGGACCGCTCGGAGGTCATCTTTTCCAACAAACCGGCGCAGCAGAAAACCTACGATTACGTCAACGGGATTTTCGGATGAGCGCTCCCTCCTACAGCATTACCACCCGCGATCTCAGCCTCTGGTATGGCGATTTCCAGGCCCTGCGCAGCGTCAGCTTCAAGGCGCGCAACGGTTATATCACCGCCCTGATCGGCCCCTCCGGCTGCGGCAAAACCACTCTGCTGCGCTGCTTCAACCGCGTCAACGAGCGCTATGGCAATGTCACCACCACCGGCGAGATCCGCCTGCTTGATAAAAATATCTATGATGAGGATATCTCACTCATCGAGCTGCGCAAGAGCGTGGGGATGGTCTTTCAGCGACCCAATCCGCTTCCACTGTCGATCTATGAAAACATCATCTTCGGCCTGCGCGTCCACAGCTCCGGGAAGGCGCTCACGCCCGCTCTTCTCGACGAGGCTGTTGAGCAGGCGCTCACGGATGTCGGGCTGTGGGCTGACCTCAAGGACAAGCTCAAGTCGCGGGCGACGGCGCTTTCGCTTGATCAGCAGCAGAAACTCTGCATCGCCCGCCTGCTGCCCCTCAAGCCGGAGATCATTCTCATGGATGAGCCCTGCTCGGCGCTCGATGTCGAAGCGACCCGTCAGGTGGAGGAGCTTATGCTCGAGCTGGCCGGCCGTTACACCATCATCATCGTCACCCATAATATGGCGCAGGCAAAACGCGTCAGCCATGAGTGCGCCTTTATGCTCCTGGGTGAGCTGATCGAACACAGCCGCACCGAGGATCTTTTTATCCGCCCGCTGGACAAGCGCACGGCCGAGTATATCGAAGGACGTTTCGGTTGATCGTCTTTCCCGTTTTGGCGGCAGCACTGGCAGGAGAGGAGAGTGGGATCAGAGAGCGAGGATGGTTGGTCGATGAAGCGCACAATGGAAATAATTTCTTCGGTATTCATCTGGATTTTCGGCTTGGCGATCGCCGTGCCGGCGTTGCTGATGATCATCATCATGGCCATCCTGCTGCCGGTGCGCATTTATAACCGGCCGGGGCGGGCCCTGCTGCGGCTGATCATTCGCGTCTTCGGCGGTCGGGTTACTGCCGAGGGGGTGGAGAAGCTGGATCCGCAAAAAACCTATCTTTTCATGCCCAATCATGTCAGTCTATTTGATATCCCCCTGGTCGGCGGGATTATACCCAACTATGCCCGGGGTGTCGAGGCGGCGGAACATTTCAACTGGCCCCTGATCGGCTGGTTTGTGCGCAGCATTGGTAATATCCCGATCGAACGTTCGAGCATCCATTCCTCGTGGAGCAGCCTCGAGAAGGCTGCCAGCCAGATCCGCGGGGGCAAATCGATTATCATCATGCCGGAGGGTACGCGCACACGTTCAGGCCGGTTGGGCAGTTTCAAAAAGCTGCCCTTTCGTCTGGCCCAGATCGCCGGGGTGGATATCGTCCCCATCGGCCTCTCCGGTCTTTTCAGTTTCAAACCCAGAGATGGCTGGATCGTCAGGCCGGGTCCACTCAAGATGAAGGTGGGCGATCCCATCCCCTATGAACAGTTCAAGGAGTATGAACTGCAAAAGTTGAGCGATCTTGTTCATGACCGCATTGAGAGCCTGATCGAGTATCCATGACCAGGGCTGCGGCGCCGCCGCGGTCTCCAGCACCGGATGTTATTCGGAGAGAATAAGATGTTCAAGAGCCTGTTGCCGAAAGAGTATGCCTTCTTTGACAATTTTGCCGACCATGCCAGGATTGTGCAGGCGGCCAGCCAGGAGCTGCTGCGCCTGACGCGCAGTGAGGTGGATACCCAGGTGGGGATCCAGGCGATCAAGAACTGGGAGCACGAGGCCGATGATATCACCCATCGCTGCATCGATGCCCTGAACCGCACCTTCATTACCCCGATCGACCGACCGGATATTCTGCGCCTGATCAAGAACATGGATGATGTGCTGGACTGCATCGACGCCGCGGTGATCCGCATGGGTCTGTATGACATCCGCATCATGCGTGAGGAGGCGATCGCCATGGGGGAGATACTTTTACGATGTTCGGAGGAGATCCTCCAGGCGGTGATAGAACTGCGCGATCTGAAGAACCAGGAGAGCATTAACAAAAGATGCATGACCATCCATCATCTGGAGCATGAAGGGGATCAGGTTCTGCGCGCCGCCCTGCAGCGCCTGTTCAAGGAAGAGGATGCCGTGCTGATCATCAAGTGGAAGGATATTTTTGAACGGCTGGAAAAGTCGACCGACCGGGCGGACACGGTGGCGGTCATCATCGAGGGTATTGTCATTTCTGCGAGCTAACCCCTCCACTTGGCTGATCTAACGGAAAGAAAGAAAATGAGTCTGACCTGGATCGTCGTTATCCTGACCGTGGCGGTTGCACTGATCTTTGACACCATCAACGGTTTTCATGATTCGGCCAATTCCATAGCGACCGTCGTTTCAACCCGGGTACTCTCACCGCGCAACGCTGTTATCTGGGCGGCGTTTTTTAATTTTATCGCCATGTTTATTTTTGTGCCCCGGGTGGCGGACACGGTCTCCAAAATAGTCCGCATCCAGTCCGGTGATCCGGCGTTCGTTTATGTGGTTCTGGCCGGGCTCATCGGTGCCATTGTCTGGGATGTGCTCACCTGGTGGCTGGGGCTGCCGACCAGCTCTTCGCACGCTCTTATCGGCGGCTTCGCCGGGGCCGGCATCGCTTTCCAGGGGACGGCGGTGATCCGCTGGGACAAGATCTGGGCGACCGTTCAGTTCATCCCGCTCTCGCCTCTCATCGGCCTGGTTCTCGGTTTTGTGATCATGATCGCGGTCTACTGGCTCTTTCGCCGGTGGCGGCCTTACGACGTCGACAAGCTTTTCCGCAAGGGGCAGCTGGTTTCGGCCGCACTCTATTCCCTCGGCCACGGCGGCAACGATGCCCAGAAGACCATGGGGCTCATCGTCGCACTGCTCGTGGCCGCCGGGGCCCTCGACGTGGACACCCAGCTCTCCCTGCTGGATTCGCGCACTGCCTGGATCATTCTGAGCTGCCACGCCGCCATGGCTTTGGGAACAGCGATGGGGGGATGGCGCATCGTCAAGACCATGGGGATGAAGCTGACCAAGCTCAAGCCGGTGCACGGGTTCTGCGCCGAGACTTCGGGCGCCATTACGATTTTTTTCGCCACCCATTGGGGCATTCCCGTTTCAACCACTCATACCATTGCCGGAGCCATCGTCGGGGTGGGCTCGACCACCCACGCCTCGAGCATCAAATGGGGGGTTGCAATGCGCATCGTCATCTCCTGGCTGGTCACCATTCCCTTCTCGGCCCTGACGGCCGCCCTTGCTTTTTGGCTTATAAGACTGCTGAACCCCGCGTTCTAAAAAAAAAGCCCTGACAATTTGATTGTCAGGGCTTTTCTCTTTATGGATTAATCAAACTTTAGTCACCTGTATCGCTTGCGGTCCCTTCTGAGTTTCTTCGACTTCGAATTCGACGGCATCGCCCCCGTTCAGGGAGCGGAACCCGTCACCAACGATGCCCGAAAAGTGGACAAAGATATCACCGCCAGACTCACGCGTGATAAACCCGTAACCTTTGGACGTATTGAACCACTTTACCGTTCCTCGTTCCATAATTACAGCCCTTTCTGAAAAAAGTGTACATGCTGCGTACACCACAACGGCCGACTTGTGCAGCGTAAACAGAACCCGGACAGGTCGGTGTTTACAGCGCGTCTAGCGGGTGCGGAAAGGTTCCTCATCACGATCGGCACCGGGGGCACCGCTCGGTGTACATCAAACACTCATAAATTTATTGCAAATGTTGGCAAAATGCAAGTATTTTAAACAATTTTCCGCAGAGAGGGCTTTCGCTCCCCGCCGGAGAGCGGTGACAGGAGCATCGCAAAGAAAGTGCTTGCTTCCAGCCCGGGAATTGACTATCTTGTAATAGATATCAAAATGATATCATAAAAATATTACGGAGGATGCCATGTTTCGTGAGAAAAAGACGGTTCAACTGAACGGCTGGGTCGTCCTGCCGCTCCTCATCGCGGCCATCATTGCCACGGTCTACGCTTGTGTCCTGAGTGTGCAGTCCATTTCCAGCCATGGCGGTTCACCAGTCGGATTTGTGCTCTGGTCTCTTCTACTTGCGCTGGAGTTTTTCATGATTCACGGATTCTTCACACTCGAACCTAACGAGGCGGCCGTCCTGCTGCTGCTGGGCAAGTATATGGGGACGGAGAAGACGAGCGGATTCCGCTATACCAATCCTCTCTACCGCCGCAAGTACATCTCGCTGCGAGTACGCAATTTCGATGGTGAGATTCTCAAGGTCAACGACAATCGCGGCAATCCCATCGAGATCTCCGTGATCGTGGTCTGGAGGGTGAACGACACGGCGCAGGCTCTTTTCGAGGTTCAGCATTATGAAGAGTATGTACGCATGCAATCGGAATCCGCCGTGCGTCATCTGGCCACCCAGTATCCCTATGACGCCCATGAACCCGGGGAGGTGAGTCTGCGCGCTTCGCTCGATGAGATCTCCGACGGCCTGGGCAAGGAGATCCAGGCGCGGGTGGAGCGCGCGGGTGTGATTGTGGACGAGGCGCGTCTCAACCATTTGGCCTATGCTCAGGAGATCGCTTCGGCGATGCTGCAGCGGCAGCAGGCGGAAGCGATCATTGCTGCGCGGCAAAAGATCGTTGACGGAGCGGTAGGGATGGTGCAAATGGCCCTGGCCCGTCTGAATGAAGAGGGGGTGCTCGAGCTGGATGAGGAGCGCAAGGCGAGCATGGTCAGCAATTTGATGGTGGTGCTGTGCGGTGAGCGGGCGGTGATGCCCGTGCTGAATACCGGCTCGCTTTATTAGGATCGGACAGGAATGGCGGAAAAGAAGTCAATTTTACTGCGCATCGATCCGCTTCTCTGGGCGGAGCTGCAGCGCTGGGCGGACGCCGAGCTGCGCAGTCTGAACGGACAGATCGAGTGGATTCTGCGGGAGGCGATACGGCAGCGCAGAAAGGGCCTTCCCCTGCCCTCTGCAGAAGAAGGGGCTCAGGGTGTGCCGGAAAGCGAGAGCGAGAATGAGCATGAATGAAAAGGCTCCTCTGATCGGAATAGTCGGGGCCGGGCCGGCCGGTATGATGGCCGCCCTGCAGGCGGCAAGATCCGGCGGCAGGGTGGTATTATTTGATTCCAACCGGATGGTGGGACGCAAGCTGTCGGTCACGGGCAACGGGCGCTGCAATATCACCAACAGCCGGATTGACCCGTTCCGTTACGTGTGCGCCAGCACCCCTTTTATCGAGCAAGTGCTGGCGGGTTTTGGCCATGCGGAACTCGTCGCCTTTCTGGAGAGCATTGCGGTACCGCTCCTGGTCATGGAAGATGGCTGGTGTTATCCACGTTCGGGCTCTGCAGCGGCCGTAGTCGCGGCCTTTTCGGCCGCGCTGGAGCTTGCGGGCGTCGACGTGCATCTCGGTGAACCGGTGCGCACTTTTGTGCCCGTGGAAGGCGGCTGGATGGTGGCCGGGCGGGAGGAGTACCGCTTCGATCGCGTGATCGTGGCTTCGGGGGGGCAGGCGCAGCCGAAGCTGGGTGCTCGGGGAGAGCTTTTTCCGCAGCTGGAGCGTCTCGGCCATACGGTTATAGCCGCCCGGCCGGGGCTGGCGCCGATTGCGGCCGACATGCGCCGGCTGCACAAACTGCAAGGAGTGCGGATGGATGCCGGCCTTCAGCTCTGGCGGGGGAGAGTATTGGTGGGGCAGAGCGCGGGCAACGTGATTTTTTCACAGTGGGGGGTGAACGGACCGGCCGCGATGGATCTCAGCCATTTTGTCGGCGGGCCGGAGGGGGGGAATCTTGAACTCTCGGTCAATTTCATCGCCGGCGCGGAGCCGCTCATGCAGGAGCTGCTGCAGCGTTTTGCGGGATCGGATTGGCCGGTCGGGGTGCTCCTCTCCGGTTTGGTGCCGCCCAAGGTGGCCCATTACATCGTCCAGAGCTGCGGTCTGGCGGCGGAGGCGACGATGAGCGTGCTCGGCGATCGGGAAAAAGCGGAGATCTGGCGTTCCCTGTGCGATACCCGTGTTCAGGTCAAGGGGACGCGCGGTTTTGAAGTCGCCCAGGTTTCTGCGGGTGGAATTCCGGTCAGTGAGGTTGACGCCCGGACCCTGGCTTCGCGACGGATGGACGCTCTCTTCCTGGCCGGCGAGGTTCTGGATGTGATCGGACCCTGCGGTGGATACAATCTGCAATTCGCCTTCAGTACGGGAGCTTTGGCGGGGCGTGCGGCCGCCGGCTAGCTCCGCTCTCCGGCGAGGCTTTTCAGGGCGGATTCATCCAGCCGGTAGACAGTCCACTCATCCATGGCTTTCGCGCCGAGTTTGAGATAGAAATCGATGGCCGGCTGGTTCCAGTTCAGCACGGACCATTCCATTCTTCCACACCCCTTTGCGCGCGCGATTTTTACCAGTTCCATAAAGAGGGCTTTGCCGTAGCCGCCGCCGCGCTCGTCGGGCCGGACAAAGAGATCTTCGAGGAAGAGAGAGGGTTTGCCGGTGAAGGTCGAGTAGGTGAAGAAATAGAGGGCGAATCCAACTGCATGGTTACCGGCGCCTTTTTCGCAGAGCAGGGCGCGGAAGTAGGGATCGGGACCAAAGCCGGTTGCGAGCATGGCCTCTTCGGTATTGGCGACCGCGTGCGAGAGTTTTTCATATTCCGCGATGCCATGGATAAGTTCCAGCAGGGTAGGCACATCCGCGGCCGTGGCGGGACGAATTTTATAGTCCGCATCTTGCGAAGGCATGATCTGTTCCTGAGCGAATGAGGGCATTAACTAAAAGGCTCCGGCCCCATGAGGGACCGGAGCCTTTTAACGTTCAATAAGCGGAGTGGAGCGTCTGAGGGATCAGACGAAAATTTCGTAGCCGGAATCCTTTTTCAGCTTTTCGACGATCGAGCTGTTGAGGTCGCGGCGCTTGCTGCGCAGCATCTGCTGTTCCAGTTCGCTTTTGACCTCCTCGAAAGGACGGGTCTCTTTTTTGCGGTCGACGACCTGGAGGATATGGAAGCCGTACTGGGTTTCGATGATATCAGAGATGCCGCCGACAGGGACGGAGAAAGCGGCATCTTCGAACGGTTTTACCATGTGGCCTTTCGGGAAGTTTTCATAGAGGCCGCCGCTGTTTTTGGAGCCGGGGTCTTCAGTGTTTTCGGTGGCCAGGGTGGCAAAGTCCTCACCCGCTTTGGCGCGCTGGAGCAGCGCTTCCATCTTCTGGCGGACCTCCGCCTTGCCGGCTTCATCCTTGCCCTGGGTCATGAGCAGGATGTGGCGGACGCTGGCGGTCTTGTCCTGATTGTAGGCCTGCTTGAGGTCATCATCCGTCACCTTCACTTCGCTGTAGAGTTTATCGAAGTATTTGCGGATGATCATCTCGCGTTCGATGTCGGTTTTAACGGTCTCGATGCTGATGGCGTCGCTGCCGATACGCTGCAGGAAAGCCTCTTCACCGCCGTTTTGGGTGTAGATGAACTGCAGGGTGCTGTCGACCTGGGCGGGGGTGATGACGACGCCGGCCTTTTTTGCACCTTCCAGCAGGAGGTTGCGTTCGCCCATGCGCTCAATGTTCACTTTAAGAAAGTCGGGGAGGCGTTTGGGATCGAGGGTCTTGATCTGGTCGATATTCTTGCCCATGGCCAGCTGCATTTCGGTGAAGAAACTGCCCGGAGTGATCTGGAAATATTTGCATTTGACCAGGGTTTTGTTCGCATCGGGATCGACAGCAGGATAGGATTTGGCGAGTTCCATGGCCAAGTCGTAGATGGGCGTTCCTTTTTCCAGCTTCAATCCCTTCGGGCTGCCGCAGCTGGAGGCGACCAGGGCTGTAAAGAGCGCCGCGATGATGAATCTGCGCATGAGCTTCTCCTTATTTGTTTAAGACCAGGGTTTTTGATTTATTCAAACAGTATACAAAAAATTATTGCTAAATCATAGCTTTTTATTTGTCGGTGGGCCTGGACGAGGGGGTGTTGCTGCTTCGGTGTCCCGGCGGTGCTAGCGAGATAAAGTTTTTTGCAAATGATAAAAAAACTTGGTATGTTATCTTTGGACCCAAGAGGAGACGGGAGAGGTATGGAATCGGGAATTGAATTGATCGCAGTGCGGCATGGGGAGACGGAGTTCAATGCCGACCGGCGCATGCAGGGCCATCTGGATGTGCCGTTGAGCGTGACGGGAAGAGTGCAGGCCCAGGCGGCAGCGGCTCGTCTGGCGGACGAGCCGATTGACAAGATCTACAGCAGCGATCTGCAGCGGGCGCTGGAGACGGCGCGTATTATCCGTGAGGGCCGGGAGATCGAACTGGTCACCGATCTGCGCCTGCGCGAGTTTCATATGGGGACGTTCCAGGGTATGACCCTCTCGGAGGCCAGGGAGAAACACGGCGATGCCTGGGAGCGGTTCTTCATCCATGATGCCGATTTCGCCCTGCCGGGCGGGCAGAGCCGCAATCAGAAGCAGGTAGAGATCGCTTCTTTTATGGAGGAGGTGGTGCGCTCTCAAGCGGGCGGGCGGATGCTGGTGGTGACGCATGGGGGTATTCTCATCGCTATGCTGCGTCATGTTCTGGGTATCCCGGCGAGCCACTACTTCCGGGTCAGCATTGAAAACACGGGGATCCAGAGGTTCCGCTATAAAAACGAGACCTGGCAACTGGTATCCTGGGGCGAGGTAGATCATTTGACGGTGACGAGGTAACGCTGATGAGGAAGACCAAAATTATTGCGACCCTCGGGCCTGCATCGCGGGAACCGGCTCTCCTGGAAAAGCTGATCGACGCCGGCATGAATATCGCGCGGATAAATTTTTCCCACAGCACACATGAGGAGCACGCCGCCCTCATCGCCCATGTGCGCGGAGCGGCGGAAAGGAGAGGCAAAGAGGTCGCCATTCTCCAGGACCTGCAGGGACCCAAGATCCGCACCGGCCCGCTGACCGGCGGCCGCGCAGTGGAGCTGCGGGCGGGACGGCCATTTATCATCACCACCGGGGAGTGTGTCGGCGATGCGGAGCGGGTGAGCACCAGCTATGCGGCCCTGCCGGCTGATCTCGGGCCTGGCGACCGGGTGCTGCTCTCCGACGGCATGATGGAGCTGCGCGTGGTCAGCGTTTCGGGCCGGGAGGTGATCACGGAGGTGGTCATTGGGGGGATGCTGCGCGCCCATCAGGGCATCAACCTGCCCGGTGTGGCGTTGAGTGCGCCGGCGCTGACGGATAAGGATCGGGAGGACCTCGCATTCGGTCTGGAGCAGGATGTGGATCTGATGACGCTCTCCTTTGTGCGGCGCGCGGCGGATATCAGGGAGATCAAGGGAGTGATCGCGGCGGCGGGCAGAAATATCCCGGTAGTGGCCAAGATCGAGCGGGCGGAGGCTCTGACGGAGATGCCGGAGATCCTCGCCGAGGTGGATGCGATCATGGTAGCCCGGGGTGATCTGGGCGTGGAGCTGCCGCCGGAGCAGGTGCCGGTGCTGCAGAAACAGTTGATCGAGGCGGCAAATGAGGCGGGCCGGCCGGTCATTACGGCCACCCAGATGCTGGAATCGATGACTGTCAGTCCCCGTCCCACGCGCGCCGAAGCGAGCGATGTGGCCAATGCGATCATCGACGGCAGCGATGCAGTCATGCTGAGTGGCGAGTCGGCTGTCGGCCGCTATCCGGTAGAATCGGTGGCGATGATGGCGCGCATCGCCGAGGCGGCGGAGTCGAGCGAGCGTCGTGGTGATGCGATGGCGACGAGGCGGTGGCTGATCGAGAGGCCGCAGAGCGGTCCGCAGGCGATTGCCGCCGCCGTGGCGACCATCGTCAAGCAGCTGCCGATTGCGGCGGTATGCGTCTTTACCCTTTCCGGCGAGACGGCACGGCTGATCTCTCAGCAGCGGCCGCAGGCTCCCATCTTCGCCTTCACCTCGGATCGGGATGCCTGGCGGCGAATGAGCCTGATGTGGGGTGTGGTTCCGCAGCTGATCGATTTTTCCTCGGATATGGAGAAGCTCTGGCAGAGGGTGCAGCCGGGCGTGCGCCGGGCGGTGCCCGAGGGCGCCCAGGTCATCCTTGTCGGAGGTCATCCTTTCGGCGAGGGGTCCAGAACCAATTTGCTTAAAATTCAGAGCCTCTGATCAGGGGGGAACTCTGGAAAGGCTTGACTTTTACAAATTAAAGCGATAAATTAAGGGCGTAAAATATTATTTTTTGGGCAGCTTTGTATCTCAAGCTGTCTTTTTTTTAAAATCCGGCGGTGATCGTTCCGGACAGGATTTGCCCACTATGGGTGGCGAGGAGGAAAGCTTTGCGATTACTGGAATACATCAGCAAAAATTCGATCTTTCTGGATATTGAGGTCCATGATAAAAATGAAGCCATCTCCGAGATTGTTGAGAGTATGGCCAAGGCGCATCTGATTCAGAATAGTGAAGAGTTCAAGAAAGAGGTGTACGAGCGGGAGCGGCTGGGAAGCACCGGCATCGGCAAGGGCATCGCGATTCCTCATGCGCGCACCCGGGCGGTCAACCGTCTGATCATCGCCTTTGCCCGACTCAAGGAGGGGGTGGATTTCGGGGCGGAGGATGACGATCCGGTGCGGCTGATCTTTCTGCTCGGTACGCCGGTCGATACTGTGGGTGATTATCTGAAAATTCTGGCCAAGCTTTCGCGCCTGCTCAAGGAGGACCTTCTGCGCAAGCGTCTGCTCAAGGCGAAAACGAGTGCGGAGGTTCTGGAGTTACTGGAAGAGGCCGAAGGCTAGAGCTGTTGATCTCGTCCGCCCGCAGGTGACCGTCACAAAACGGCAAGCGCCGCAGCATCCATGGATGCTGCGGCGCTTTTTTGTGTTCAGCCCCCGATCCGTGGGGAGAGAATACCCCGCGGGTCAGGCGACCGGGGCTGCTTTTTCGGCCCAGACAGCGGCAAGGAGAACGATGACCTGCACGGCCTTTTGCATATCCTGAATGGAGATCCATTCCTGGCGGGAGTGGAAATTGTGTCCGCCGGTGAAGATATTGGGGGTGAGCAGACCCTGGTAGGAGAGGCGGGAACCGTCAGTACCGCCGCGGATGATGTTGCGGATGGGAGTGATACCCGCGCGCTGCACCGCCTCCAGAGCGTACTCCACCACGCGCGGCTCCTTGTTGATCTCGTATTTCATATTGCGGTAGGATTCATCCACCCGGAAGTCCATTCTGGCCTTGGGGTATGATTTCATCGCCTCCCCGGCCCATTGCTGCAGCAGGGTTTCCTTCTCCTTGAGTCCTTCGACGGTGAAATCGCGGATGAGAAATTTGATAACCGCCTCTTCGACGGTGCCGGTGAGGTGGTGGGGATGAATGTAGCCCTCGCGTCCGGATGTGGTCTCGGGGGAGAGGGCATCCTGGGGCAGGTTGGCGATGAGGCGGGCGGCGATCCTGGTCGCGTTGACGAGTTTGCCCTTGGCATAGCCGGGGTGGAGGTTGACGCCGCTGATGGTTATGGTGACGCTGTCCGCGCAAAAGGTTTCATCTTCGACCTCGCCCAGGGTTTCGCCGTCGATGGTATAGGCGAAATCGGCGCCGAAGCCCTTGACGTCAAAGTGTTCCGTACCGCGACCCACCTCCTCGTCCGGCGTGACAGCAATGCGCAGGCGGCCGTGGGCGATTTCAGGATGGTCGATCAGGTAGCGGATGGCGGAGAATATTTCGGCGATGCCGGCTTTATTATCGGCGCCGAGCAGGGTATTGCCGTCGGAGGTGATGATGTCGTTGCCGAGCTGGCGCGCCAGCTCGGGCGTCTCGTCCGCGCGGATGACGACCCCGGCGGGGAGGTTGAGGTCGCCGCCCTGATAGTTTTTGTGAATGACGGGCTTGACGTCAGCCCCGCTCACCTCCGGGGAGGTATCCATGTGGGCGATAAGGCCGATGACGGGCACCGAATGGCCGGCATTGGCGGGCAGGGTGGCGGTGACGTAGCCCCATTCATCCATGCCGGCATCGGCGAGGCCCATCTCCCTGAGCTCCTCGACCAGCTGGCGGCCGAGAATTTTCTGTTTTTCGGTGCTGGGGTATGAGGCGGACTCTTCGGAGGATTGCGTGTCAAAGGAGACGTAGCGCAGAAAGCGCTCAACACAGCTCTGGTCTATTGTGATCATGATCGGAGTACTCCCATTCTTTAAATCGAGTGTCGGGTTGAGGGGCATTGGGCGGCCGCCATGCAATATGCAGCGGACTGTGAGGCCGCGCAAAACAATCCTTGAAATAACGCTGGTAATCGTTTAAATTGATATATCTCCAACGGCTGCGATGTGCCGCGCCATCGCGCTGCCTAAATATACTAAAAGGAAATGAGATGGCAAAAAAGATTTTACTCTGGCTGATCGCACTGGCGCTGATCGGAGGTTGTGCGAAAAAAGAGGAGAAGGAGCACAAGCAGCCCACCCTTCCTTCTGTCGGCGACAGCGCGGACAACGGCGGCATGCTGCGTTTTACTGTGGAGGGCAAGGCGATGCGCGATCGCTTTGCCGTCGCCCAGTTCACCCCACGCGGGGATCTGTTCACGGAAGATAATCTGCAGATCTATAATTATGATATCGATTCGGCCAAGTATCCGCGCCTGCTCATAAGCGTCAACACCAGTGAGAGCGATCTTAAAAAGTGGCAGGGCAAGATCCTGACAGCGGAGGTCGTGGCCTTCACCGTCTCCGACCGGAGCGCGCCGCTCACCTCGCACGGCGAAATCAAGATCACCCGGGTGAATGACCAGTTCGTCGAGGGGCAGTTCAATGGCAATTTGCTCAGCGAGGGGAATGGCAAGAGTTTTGAGATCCGCGGTGAATTCAAGGCGGTACTGCGCTGGAATGTTTGATCCATCCTATAAACCTGACCAGAAACCAAAAAAGGAGTTTTTATCATGAGTAAAAAGATGATCCTTCTGGTGGCCCTGCTTTTCATATTCGCCATCGCAGCCGGCACCATTCAGGCTGTGAACGCGGCTGACGCCAAGGCCAAATCCTCAGTGACTGTCCAGAAAGACGACTGCAGCAAGAAAGAAGCGGCGGACTGCAAGGAAAAGGCCGCAGCAAAAGAGAAAGAGAACGGCAAGGAGAAAGCCGGCTGCTGCTCCAAGGCTAAAACTGAGCGTGCCGCCAGCGAGAGCAAATGCACTGGTTGTCCGGCCAAATCGGCTTGTGAAAAAAAGTGATCAGTAATCAAGTTGAAAAAGGGAAAGCCGACCGCTTTCCCTTTTTTTTGCCCCCCGGAATAAGCAAAGGTGCGAACCTTGTCTGACGGCAACGCGAAGAAGATGATTAAAAAACTGGGTTTTGCAGAACTGGAAGCAGAGCGCCGCGAGCGAGCCGGCCGGGAGAAGGAAAACCCTCCCGCGATGACGGCGCTGCTGGATGATATCCGCAGCCTCC
>JAKQKF010000081.1 GCA_029560815.1 bacterium | reverse complement strand
GGCAGCGGCGATACCCTTCTGCTGCCGGGCGTTGAGGATACCCTGCGCTGGACTGTGGATGAGGTCTCGGCGGAGTCGAGCCTGCCTGGCCTGGTGCGGGTGGAGGCGGCGATACCCCTGAGCGAACTCAACAGCGGCCGTCTCTATACCCTTGAGACCTCCTCCGGCAATGCCGGCTTTGATATTGCGGTGCAGGATTCTGCCGCAGCGCGGCTCGCCGGCTTTAGAGTGGTGGTGCCGCAGGACTCTCTGGTTAATGCCGGACAGAGCTTTTACGTTCAGGCCTGCGTGAAAAGCCTTGAAAATCGGGACGGGCTGGAAAATGTGCGCGTGCGCTTCGCCGCCGACGGATATCTCTCCTTCCCTGAAGGCAGCGAGACCGTGCTCGGACCCATCCCCGCCGGCGACAGCCTCTGGACTGTGCCCGGGATCCTCGTCAAGGCTGATACCATGGCGGGCGTCGATCCGACCCTTTTTGCCCGGATCCTCTCCGCTGCCGCGGCCAATACCGGCCAGCCGACCCTCATTGAACCAGCCCGCGCCGGGAGGGATTCCTCCAGGACCATCCACATCCAGAAGCCGGGCGCCCTGACGGTGACGCGGATCTTCGTCTCCCAGGACACCATCCCCTCCGGCTACAGCCTGGACTGGACCATCCAGGTGGATGTGACCAATCCCCGTGAGGGAACCCTGCTGCTGGAAGCACCCAGGGCGGGCGATATTTCGATCAAGCAGGGATTCGTCATCCGCGCCCCGGAACTGACTCCGGCCGAATGCACCCTCTCCCCCGGAGATACCCTCCGGGTCATCTATGAAGTCATTGCCTCCAGCTCCGGCAGCGGCCGGCTGCCGATAACGGCCCAGCTCGCGGCCAGAGATGTCAACGACACCCTGCGCGTGGTCTCCACCTCGGCCACAACCTCAATCTTTGTCTCCACCAGCGCGCGCGTGCGCATCGTCCGGACCGCGGTCAACGCCGACTCCAACTTTGTCGATGCCGAAGGGATCGGACATGTCAATACCCGCCAGCCCTTTTATGTTGATGTAGATATCGAAAACAGCGGCGGACAGCCGCTTAAAACAGTCTATGTACGGCTTGCCGGCGTCCGTTCGCCGGTCGCCACCCCCCTTCAGTTCATCGAAAATCTGAGCACCTTTGAGGGCCCCCGCCGCCTGAGATTCAGCGT
>JAKQKF010000063.1 GCA_029560815.1 bacterium | reverse complement strand
GGTCTTGAAAGTGAAGATCTTGGTGTTGTCCGATCCCGAGACGTAGGCGATGACATCCTTGCCCTGACCGGAGACGCCGATTGCATCCCCGACGCGGCCATCGAGCAGCCCGTCAAAGATCATCACCGGCACCGCATCCTCATTGGCGAGATAGTAGAGCTTGAAGTTGGTGCCGGCGAGGGCCAGGTTGCCGACGAAGATCTGGCCGTCATCGCTCACGGCGAGCATGTTGATGTGATAGGTGCCGCCGTTGATCCCGGTGCTGTTAAGATCCTTGATCACCTTGCCGTTCTTGGGATCGAGGGCCTTGATAAAGCTGCCGCCGACCCGGCTGATCGTCAGGAGGTGATTGGTGGCCTTGTTGAAGACCAGAGTGCGGACCATGTTGTTCGTGCCATGCCACAGCGTGGTGTCCGCCGTCTGGCGCCAGGCCAGCGGCCAGAGTTCGTCGACCGTGGCCTTGACCGGAAAATCATATTCGCCCAGGCTGGTAAAAAAGACCACATGGCTGCTGACCTCACCCGTTTGCGGCGGCATGAGGGTCACCATCAGATCGGCCGTGTCGCCCACCGCGACTGTCAAGACCGAGTCGGGCGCTACATTGAGCAGCGTTTCGTCAGCCGCAACCGAGTCGACGGTGACGGGCACCGTGCCGGTGTTGATGAGCTGAAACAGATAGGCCGTGGAGGAACGCGCCCACACCAGGCCGTAATCGAGCTCCTTGAGGGTGAAGGGCCAGTACTTTTCGACCAGGGCATGAAGCTGCACTTCATAAAGACCCATATTGGTCAGCAGGGCATAACTGTCATCGAAATCGCCCTCCGCAGTCGCATGCAGGGTGATGGTGACGGTGAGGCTCTCGCCAACCGCCACAGCAGCCGGGGCGGTGAGATCACTTGTAAAGTGCGCGCCGTCAAAACCGGCGGAGAGGATCTCAAAGGGGGCTGTGCCCTCATTGAGGATGGAAAAGCTCGCCTGCGGGGTTTCGCCCAGGAGTACCTTGTTAAAATCAAGATACAGCGTGGAGAAAACCGGATTCGCTTCAAGCATGCCCGCGTTGGGCATGACATTGGCAAAAGAGTAGGCGCTGAGGCCGTTGTTGGTGGCCAACTCGATGAGATGGTTGCTGTAAATATCGTAGACCGACTGGGCGGTCGCGTTGGCATTGGCATTGTTCGCATACAGCGGGGTCATGGCCGGCCATTTCTCCCAGTAGGTGCAGAGATTGTCGCCATCTTCGCCGAAAAGTTCAACCACCCGAACACCGGGGGTCCAGCCATTGGCGAGAAAAAGGAACTTGCGCGAGCTGCCGTCCAGCGCCGGAATCTCGGCATAATTTACCGAGGCGCCGACAACCTCCGCCGTATCGAACTGGTAGAGCAAGGTGCCATCTTTTTTGATGTACCGGGTCGGTTTGGCCGGTGCGGCAACGAAGAGATAGTCGCCATTACCGACCGGGGCGATGCCGAGACGCGCGGCATTGGCCTCCGGCAAGGGGATATCCGGGCCCTGGACGAATCCGGTGCCCGCCGACGGCATGAAAGTATAGATCTTGTCATTGTCATTGCCGGAGACGTAGACCGTCACTCCCGTGCCAATTCCCGTGCACGCCATGGCATCCCCAGCGCGGCCGGGTACAACGCCCTCCCAAACCAGGGCCGGGGTGGCCTCTTCATTGGCATAATGGTAGAGTTTGAAAGTGCCGTTGGCCAGGGCGAGGTTGCCGGCGAAGATCTGGCCGTCCGCCGTGGCTGTGACCATATTAATATGGTAGGTGCCGCCGGAGATGCCGGTCGTATTCAGATCCTTGACATAGCGCCCGGTGGCGGAGTCGAAAACCTTGATGAAGGTGCCACCGGCGCGCGAGGCGGTATAGAGGTGTTTTGTTTTCGGACTGAAGGCGAGAGTGCGCACCATGTTGTTGAGGCCATGCCAAAGGGCCGTGTCGGCTTTCGAACGCCAGGTCAGGGGGAAGGAGGCGTAGCCGCCGACTGGATAGAGGGCGATGGCGTTGTTGGTCTCCAGGATCCAGACCCGGTCGCTGTCCGGCTGCACCACGACGGCGCCGGCGCCGTTGACATTCTTGTTGGCGCCCATGCCTTTGTAAACCACATGGACTTTGCTGTCGGCCAGGTTATCGCCCAACTGGATCAGGCGTCCGGTGGCCGGCGTGACGTTACCGTCGGCACTGGCCAGATACCAGTAGCCGGCATAGCCGAAAACATTGAGTGCAGTGCCGCTGGTGCCGAGAACCGTAGTCGGCACCGTGCCGGTGATCTCGCCGGCGCCATCCAGACGGGTGGCGGCGATGCCCGGACGATTGACCCAGATCGTGTTCTCGTCAAGCGGATAGATGTCCGTGCAGTGACCGTTTTTCTCAACGACCTTTTCGACATGAAATTTTTCGCCGTCGGTCGTGCCCAGAATATGGATCTTGGCGGCGGCGTTGTTGCCGGAGATGTAGATTTTGGTATCCAGCCCCTGCCCGATGACGGTAAAGGCATCGCCAAAGCGGGTGGCGCCCACAACAGTCGTATCCGCCGCCACAGTGGGAAGTGCGGATTCGTCCGCCCAGCGGTAAACCTTGAAACCGCTGCCCGTATTAAGGTTACAGGCGTAGATGACGCCGTCATCGGCGACCCCCACCTTGTTGAGGTTGTATGTGCCGCCGGAGACGCCGGTCATGTCGAGCTGGCCGACGCTGTCGCCGGTGGCCGCATTCAAGGCCACAATGCGATGGGTAATCGACCGGGTTGCCACCAGCAGGTGGTTGGTCACCTTGTTCAGGGCGATACTCCGCGTCATGTCATTGTTCTTGATAAAAGCCTGCGCGGCGTCATCGACGCTGACTTTCCAGATGGGTGCAGCTGTACTGTCCACCAGTGCAAAAGCCGCGCTGGTGAAGAGCAATAGCATGGATAACAGTACCAATGCTTTTTTCATGCCTCTCCTCCACTGATTGGGTTGAGTTGTTGGCTGCTGCGGTCCGGCACCTGATGGATCCCCGGAAGCGCTCATCACATCATCACATCCCGGTTTCACAGGGCAATCCGGCACCGCCTGCAGGAGCTGGTTTGATAAGATACAAAGCTTTTACTTCAGGAGCAAGAGCTTCCGTGTCGCCACGCCTGTTTCGGTGCGCAGGCGGCAATAATAAAATCCGCTGCACTCCGCCGCGGCCTGCCAGGTCACTTCGTGCACACCGGCGTCATGCCGTCCGTGCGCCAGACGGGCGCTTTCGCGTCCGGAAAGATCATAGACGCGCAGATCGATCTCGCCGGGCTGCGCCAGCGAAAAGCGGATACGCGTTGCGGCGTTGAAAGGATTCGGATAATTTTCCAGAACGGTCCACACTGCCGGCTGCGCCTCCGGCGGTTCTTTTACCGATGAGGGAATTCCGAGCGGACGGCGGCTCCTGATCAGCATGACGGCATCCGCGAAGAGCAGGGCATCGGTTTCGATGCCGCGGTTGCTCAGCCGGACCACCCGCTGGTCTGAACCGGCGCGAAGGTAGAAATCGCCCAGCTTGAACCAGCGCGCCTCCCCGGAGAGCGCCTGATTTACATAGATTGTGTCAACGCCCGCGGCGTGACGGATCTCGTAGGGCGCCCGCTTGCTGGCCCGGAACTGAAAAATATTAAAGGCATAAATCTCGTACCAGCCGGCCGCGGCGATATCAGCCCGATACTCCATCCAGCGCTCGCCGTCCGCCCGGCAGTAATAGCAGCCCGCCTGAAAGCCCGGGATACCGGTGTAATAGCTCCACCCTTCCGAGCGGCTGGCCCGCGCATCGTCTTCGTTGACCACCACGGCGGGCAACCGCCAATCGGCCGGCCGCCCGGGAACCGCCGCAGCCTCGCGATAGACCGTATCGGCGAGATAGGGCAGATCATCGGCAAGGGTAGTGTAGTACCAGATGACGTGTCCGTCGAGGTTGCGCGCCCGCGTCGTTTCGATCATGGCGGCGATCTCCGCAGCGGGCACGATGATCTCATTGGCGATCGAACAGATACCGGGATAAAACTTGTCCCGTTCAGATATATAGGGCAGCTGCCGGTCCAGCTCCCAGGTATAGACCGCGTTGGTTGGCCAGTAAAGCTGGGTGCTGACAAAGTCGAGATGACCGGAGTTGATCCACGGCCGCCAGTCCTGACAAAAATTGTCATAACCATAACTGTAGGAGATCGGAGCGTTGCTGATGAAAAGATCGGGATGGACCGCCTTGATCGAATCGTAAAAGGCCGCGACAAATTCGGTCAGTTTTTGCGCCCGCCACGCCACCCACCCGCCATCGGCCGGAGAGCGGGGCGGATCCGCGCCCTGGTGCTCCGCCCGGTAGAGCGCCACCGTGGCCGGGTCATAGCCGCAGTCAAGCTCCGGGTAGCGGATGCGGTCCAGTTCGATCCCGTCCACATCATAGTTGGCCGCCACCTCCTGGCACAGGTCGACGAGGAACTGCCGGGCCTCCGGGTGCACATGACTGAGCCACTTCCAGCGCAGAGCCCCGTTAAAGAGCACGGAGCCGTCACGGTGCTGGGCAAACCACTCCGGCCGGGCGCGATAGAGATCGTCATTGCCATCGTGGCATGCGCAAAAGCCATATTCGAACCAGGCTTCCACATGCAAGCCAACACGATGTCCCTCGGCGATCATATCGGCAAGCACATCCCGGCCGCTTTCAAGCGCCGGATCGGTCCATTTGCCGGTCAGATCGTAAAAGGTCCGGCTGCGGAAATAGGGATAGCCGTAACGCCAGACATCGACATAGACGGTGTTCATGTTGTGGCCGGCGATATCCTCCATCATCGCGGCAATGGCGCTCTTGGTCGGAGGATTGCCTCCCCCCCAGGCGATCCAGACCCCGCGCAGCTCCGGACCGGCTTGCGCCAGAGCGGCCGCAGCGAAGAACAGCGCGATGGCATGGAACCTGATCTTCAATACTCAGCTCCCCCCTACTTGAGCAGGGCCATCTTGCGGACCAGGGTCGTTCCCGCCGCGGTAAGGCGGCAATAATAGAGGCCGCTGCCCAGGCGGCTGCCTTCGAAAGCGATCCGATGCTGACCGGCCTCGCGCATGCCCTCGATAAGGGTAGCCACCTTCCGGCCGGTGAGATCGAACACCTCCAGGCGGACGTGGCTTTTGCGCGGCAGATCGAAAGCGATGGTTGTCGCCGCGTTGAAGGGATTGGGATAATTCTGCGCCAGGCTGAACTGCATGGGCTGTCCAGCGGCTGCATCCTGCACTCCGCTGGCATCCGCGCTGCGGATTTCGATGTACTTGCGGTCGATCGGGAACATGCCCGCGCCCAGCTCGTCGGCATAATAGTATTTGTTAAAGCCCGGCGCGCTGCCGGCCGGATTCTCGGCTGGAAAAACAGCCAGCACCTTGCCGCCGGAACCCTGTTCCGCAACGTAAGCCATCATGCCCAAACGGGTGAAAACTGTGCCGATGCCCGGGTCATTCTTGATCGCCGAAACCTCGGCGAAATCGGCGACCGCATAGGCCAGAGCGCCCTGCCCGGCCAGATTGCCGTCAAAACCGGTCGAACTCCAGGCCGAACCCTTCCATTTATAGATTTTGCCGACCATAAAATCAGCGGCATTCCACGACTCCACCTCATAGACCACATCGGCTTTGAAGGGCAGCGCCTTGACCCCGCCGGCAGCCACCGGCGGCACTGTCGTGCCATTGGGGCCGTCCGGGTCCAGATCAAAGACCCAATAGAGCCGGTTTTTCAGCGTCGCATCGATCAGCGCAGCGCCGGTGAGACCGAGAAAAAGCTTGCCCTCGGACCAGGTGAAATAGAGGCCGTGACCAGCGCTCTTGCCGATGCAGTCGGAAGAGAAGAAATCATTGAGACCATCGATGCTGACCGTCAACGCGCTGTCGCGCGGCGTGCTGGTCTTGAGCATTTTGTCAAAGCTGATCGAAGCGACGCTGTTCATACCCATGAGGGTCACCAAAGCATTGCGCTTGCTGTCGTAGGAGCAGAGTCCGGTGGCATTGGCGTTGCCACCCTTGACGCCGGGTTCATAGATCGAAGCGAGCGAATCCGAGTTGGCGCCGTAATAGTCAAAGGTGACGGTGCCCAGTTCATCCTCAAAATAACGCACCGTCCGGAAATTGGCCGAGTAGCCGTTGGCGACGACAATGAACCTGAAAAGGCCGAGCTGGAGATGGGTGATGCCCGAGGTGCCGCCCGGAGAGGCCAGGGTGTCCGGACAGGTGGCGATGATGGTGCCGTCAGCCGTGATCAGGGTGGGGGGAAAGAGCGGGCCGGCGGCATTGATCCAGACGTTGCCATTGGGGCTGACCGGCGAGATGCCATGGCGGGCATTGCCCGGCACCGGCAGGTTGATGTAGCGGTCCAGTCCAAGCGTCGCTGCACCCGTATCCTTCAACACCGCCATCTTGGCGTTGTCCTGGCCGGAAGCGTAGAGGTATTTGTCCGGACCGCTGCCACTTGCGGCAAAAGAGTCGCCATAGCGGCCGTTCTCGAGGGCATCTTCAAAGACCAGTTCCGGCGCGGCGCTCTCATCTGTATAGCGGTAAACCTTGAACATCGAGCCGGGCGAGTAGACCGGAGCGGAGAGATTGCACACATACAGAGTGCCGTCGTCCGCACGGGCGATGAGATTGATGGCATAGGTGCCTCCGCCGATGCCGGCGCTGTTCATTTCGCCCAGTGAATCCCCTGTGGCCGCATCGAGGATGTAGACATGAACACCGCCCTTGCGCGAAACCACCAGCACATGATCCGTATCCGGATTGTAAACCAGACCGCGGCAGATGTCGTTGGCCGGGTCGCTGAATTTGTTGCTCTTCCAGAGCAGAGGATATTCCGCAAAAAGCAGCGGTGACGCCGTGAGCAGAATGAGGATGACCAGTACCAGCCGTTTCATGCACACCTCCTGATGATGATGTAATAGCGTATGTGCCACTTAAAAATAGTAGCGCAGGCTTAGACCCGCATTCAGGGTCTGAAAGCCGGAAACTCCTTCGAGCTCGATATGCGGCTGCATGGTCGGATAGAGATCACCCATGACCAGGCGGTAGTGGGCGAAGAGCGTCACTCCCAGGGAGGAGTTCGCGGCGAATTCCATCCCCGCGCCGATACGAAAGGTCCAGTTGTATTCCTGCAGCACCTTTTCTTCGATGTACGGCAGGTCAATAGCCGGATCAGCGGCGATCTCCCCTCTTGATCCTTGCCAGTGCAGCACTCCGGCGCCGAAATGAAGAGAGGGCTGCAGTGCGCCCATGCGGGCCAGGCTGTAACGGCCGGAAAAGAGCAGAGCGGTATGCCGGAGGGCGAGTTCCAGCCGTCCAGCCGGATAACCACTCAGGTTTTCCCGGTCAAAAGCGTTGTGCTCCAGGACCCCTTCAAGATACCACTGCTGGTTGTACTGCTGCCCGATGGCAACAGCATAGCCGGGGGCGGGTTTGAACCACTCCGCCAGCGCTCCCGATGGGATGGAGTAGATGCCCTCAAGAGCGAGGCCCCACTTGCCCGGTTCGACCGCGTTGGCGGGAGCGGCCGCAGCGGCAAGGCAGATCCATAGTATCAATCGTTTCATAGTGGACCAGATCTCAGTATTTGAAGGTTAATCCCAGGGTCATCATCGCCTTGGACTTGAAAGGGAACCACTGCTCACTGTCGGAGGAGATGTTGAACATTTTTTCCAGTCCCGCGATCGTGCTGCGGGAGGGATAAAAGAGGTAATGGAGAGCCCCATCCAGATCGACGGAGGAGGAGACGGCGTAGCGCAGGCCGATGACCGGCATGGCAAAGAGTCTTTTGCCCTTTTTCGGCGGAGCGAAATGGAGCACATCCACTGCATAGTCATAATCCAGACCCGCCCGGCTCGAATCGAGATCGAAGCGTTTGATCCAGTGCTCCTCCATCTGCAGCCCCCGCCGGTAGAGGTCCAGGCCGCCATTCAGTCCGATGTAGGGCGTCACTCCGCTGCCCAGCGGCACCTCCCAGGTCAAGCCCAGAGCTATGCGCAGTTCGTTCATCCGCTGCGAAGGCTCAAAGACCGCTGAATAAATGCTGTCGCTGCTGTTGTAGACCAGATCATGGTTGATTTGCGCCAGACTGGCGCCGGGCAGAAAAGGGATGTAGGTGGTCTGCCAGTAATCCCAGTCCCATTCATCGAGCACATATGGCTGCTCGAGCCGGGCGACATCATAGTGGAGCGAAAGGCGGAGGCGCACGTTCGGCTGGATCCGGGTGCTGATCTCGGCGCCCGCGCCGTAGCCCGTGCCGCTGTCGATCCGTCCCTTGTCGACAAGAGTCTGCAGAGCGCCGAAGAGCCGGGTCTGGATGGGCCCGTCCTCCTCCGGTTGGGCGCCGGCCGGAATCGCAAGCAGCGCCAGGAAGAGAAGTGCATGGCAGGAGTAACGCATGGCTTAAAACTCCATGGCGAGGGTGTAACGTACCGTATTATCCAGGGTCTCATGATCCATATAGGAGAGATCGCAGCGCAGCGCGCCGAAGCTTTTCTCCAGCCGCAGGCCGACGCCGCCGGTGAGATGCTCATGCTCATAGCCGTACTTGTAGCCGCCGCGCAGATAGAGCGCTCCGGCCAGCAGGCCTTCGAGGCCCAGATGGAGCCGTCCGTCGCCATCGTTGGGCTGAACCGCTTCGACCAGGAGGGTCAGGCGATTGGGATCCGCCATCGCCCCCCATACTTCCGCGGAAAAGCCCATCTTGAGCTGCTGCGGCATCTTGAATTTTTCACCGGCGTATTTGGCCTCAAGTCCGAAGCTCTGCAGGAAAGTGCCGATGCGCAGGCTTTTGAATCCGGTCAAAAAGATGAAGCCGATATCGGTGACCACATTGTCGGCGTGCCATTGATCGATCTCTTCGCGCACATACTGAAGTGAGGCGCCGAAGGCAAAGCGGTCGGTGAGCTGGCGCGCAAAGGTCAAGCCGAGGGCATAGGCCCCGGCGGAGTATTGACCCAGGCTGATGTAGGAGCCCGCCTGCGAGGAGGTGGGATTGACGGTCTTTTCCATACTGCCGAAATCAAACCAGACCGCGCGCAGGCCGATGGTCCCCGCGCGGGGGATCTGGGCGGTGAAGGCAAAGGCCTGATGGCGGCTCCCGACATACCAGTTGGCATGGGAAACCGTCAGAGCGTACTGCTTGCCGCCCAGGGCCGCCAGGGCGGGATTGACATGCAGCCCCTCCGCGCCGGCGTCGGGCATGGTGATTCCGGCCTCACCGAGCGCGGCAAAGCGCGCCGAGGCCGGAATTTCAAGAAAGACGAATCCGGAGGTGCCGGTTTTATTGAACTCCTGCGCCAGGGCCGCGGCAATCCAGCCGAAGAACAGGAAAAGTATAAAGCTCGTTTTTCGATGCATCGCTTCTCTCACTCGAACCCGAACGAATTCAGGATTGATTTACCGGATCCCATCCGGTGATCCGGCCGCAGCAGCGGCTCAATTGACGATGGCAAATTTCCCGGTGGTGACTTCACCCTGGGCGTTGTACACCTTGAAAAAATACATCCCGCTCTTGACGTATTGACCGTAATCGCTGATCTGGTTCCAGGTGGCCACGCCGGACTGGCTGTCCGCATGCCGGATGGTCTTGACCAGATCCCCGCGCACGGTGTAGATCTCGATGGTGCAGGCGGATGAAAGATTGACAAACTGGATGAGCTTGGTGTCGCCCGCCAGCTCAAACCCGGAGCTGCGGTAAAACGGATTGGGGACCACCGTTACGCCGCCAAGGGCCTTCTCTGTCGGCGTCAGAGTCGTATAAAAAGGCGCCGAACTGCGGTTGGCGAAGATCGAGCTCTCCAGCGGCGGCACCGCCACGCTCGCATCCTCACTCCACGCCGCGTGACCGGCATCGTAGGCGGTGACGGAATAGTAAAAGCCATAGCCGAGGGGGACGCCTTGATCGATGAAGGTATAGCGGCCTGTGCCGGCGTCATAAAAGCGGCTGTCGCCGGCCGGGATATCGGCGATCTGCTGCCACGGCCCGAAGGGATAGCGGCCGGAGCGGTAGATCCGGTAGCCGGCGATGTCAACGACTTTTTGATGAGGATCCGGGACCGATTCACTGCGATGATCGAAGGTGATGACGTTGCCCACCCGCGAAGGCTCGCGATAGCTCGACACGGTGAAGGGCGGCGCCGGCGGCGGCATCGGCACGGTGTAATCGTGCGCATGGTTAAAGGCGATACGCGCATTGAGATAGGCGGAGGCCGAGTCAGCGGCAGCCTGGACCATCGCCCGCGTCACATCCGGCTGCAGCGCCCTTTCATAGGGCATGCCGCCGACGAATTCAGCCATCACGATCTTGATCGAGTCGCGCGCGGCAATATTGAAGGGTCCCAAAGAAAAGTTGGCATAGAGGCGGCTCGCCCCCATGCGCGAGTCCGCCGGATCCTTGAAGGCTTCGGAGAGCAGGAGAGGATTGGCCATGGCGTCATACTTGGCGTCCAGGCCGGTGACGCCGAGAAAAGGGGCGGCATGATCGTTGGTGGCCGGGGCCGCCGACCAGACAAAATCACTGATCCGGTCCGCCACACCGTTCGAATCGGGCGAGATGGAGAGAAACTTGATGCCCAGCACGCCCGGAGCGACGAATTCCGGCTCGATGCGGTTGCGGTTGGTGACGGGATCATAAATATAGTGCTCGAAGAAATCCCAGGATTCATCCGTGCCGGGTGTGGCTGCCAGATCGCCGGCCCAGCAGGTCAGCAGCTTTTGCGCCGGATCCCAGAGCGAGCGGGCGTTCTTGGCGCCCGCAGGGGCATTCGGAAAGGTCAGATTCCAGCCGCGGTGGTTGGGCGAAAGGGCATAGCTGAAAAGCAGCCACACTCCGCGCAGGGGTTTGCGGCGCTGGGTGTTGGTGATGGTATATTCGATGATCAGATAGTCCTCATCCGCCCGGGATCCGGACCACTGCCGCACCAGGCGCTTGACATTGACCGGCAGATTCTGGTTGTCCCAGGGCTGATACCAGGCGCCGTTCATCTCGAATTCGGTCTCGAGCACCACCTCCGCTTCGTGCGGATCGCGCGCCAGCCAGTAATTCTCGCCTTCCTGCCAGCGCAGCTGATGCCGTTTGACCAGGTAGCGGAAGGCATCCCCCTTCCAACCGACATCGGTGCCATGGTTGCTGAAATTGTCCCAGCCCCAGACCGCGCCGGTGTCGTTGAGAGCGGTGATGAAAAAGCCGCCGGAAAGGAGATAGCTGTTGCTGCCGCCGATGTTCTGCTTGATCTCTTCGGTGCTGAAGCCGGGCCAATCCAGACCGTAGGTCTTGCGGGTCCAGTCGGCCATGGGTTCGCACTCCTGGGAGAAGTAAAAGGCGTGCCAGAGCCGGCCGCGCTGCAGATCGATCGTATAATTCTGCTCCTGGCCGGCGGCCTGCTGAAAAGCCGCCAGAAGGACGCAGAGAGCGAAAAGCCAGTATCGCATTGATGTCGGCATACGGATCATCCCTAAAATTCCATGCCCAGCGAGAGGAATACCTGCCGGGGAATATTCTTGAAGGTCTGAAAATAGTTATAGAGCCGGTAATCACGGTACGGGTCATCATCCCGGTCCATGTAGGTGACGCTGCGCAGCACAAAGCGGTCGAGCTCATCGCTGGACGTGATGGCGGAGAGATGCCGGTTGTCGAGCAGGTTGAGGATGCGCAAACTCGCCTTGAGCTTGAGGCCGGACAGGGTGAAATTCTTTTCGACGCGTAAATCGGTCTGCGACTCCATTGGATAGCGCCGGTTGCTCTCCACCTGATAAGCGTACTGGAATTCCGGCGACCAGTAATAAGCCAGTCCGCTGGTGACCCGGTAGATGAGGCTGATGGAGAGATTCTGCAGCGGCCGCCGGCCGAAGAGCGCCGGTCCGCTCCCGGAGGGGATGAAATAGGTCACAGAACTGTTGAAGCGGTGGGTGCGGTCCTCGGGCGCCAGGTAGTCGCTGGCGGAGTACTGGTATTTCTGCTCCAGCTCGGGGGTCATCATATCGCGCTCGAGATAGACCCCGTAATTGCCATAGTTGGCCTGACTCAGGGTATAGGCGAGGCGGTAGTGCCAGATCTCGCTGTTGCGGTTCTGGAAAGTGACCTCGATGCCGCGCGCGTTGCCATAGCCGCGATTTTCGTAGGAGATATAACTCCCCTTGAGGTCCCCCTCCTTGTTCTGGCTGCCGGTGGTCGATTTGACATAGAC
>JAKQKF010000050.1 GCA_029560815.1 bacterium | reverse complement strand
CCTTACAGGGCGCGGATCACCTTGTTGAGCAGTTTTTTCTGCAGCGCGGCCATCTCGGCACCGGCCGGCTGCTGCCGGCGCCAGCGCGCCATCGCCTCGCCGGCCTCCTGCAGCACCTCGCTCTCCAGCGCGGTGCGCTCCCGCACCCACGGCCGCCGGCCCGCGGCCAGCCGTTCCGTATCGAGATACTGGGGCCGTTTGCGATCGGGATAGAGCCGGGCGCGGAGGCGCGTAAAGGCCGCGTTGAGCCGGGATTTGCCGGCGCCGCCGTAGGCCGGCGGCACCTCACCGCTGGCCGGCCACAGGGGCAGGGCCACGGCCGCCACCGGCTCGCCCAGAAGGATCCACATCGTCGTAAGGGCGGGATCCTCACCCGGCCTGACCCCCTGAAAGAGGACAGCGGAGACGGTGCGGTGGCGGTTGATGGTGTTCTGGGCATGAATAAAGCCCGCGGGGGCCTCTCCGGTGCTGGAGCGGAAAGGAAGAGGATAGGGATCGAGATCGTCGCTGACCAGGTCGCGCATCACCTTTTCCAGCATGTAGGCGAGATCGAGTTTTCCGGCCGCCGCCCGGCCGGCGAGCAGCGCGCGGGCACGATGATAGCGCCAGCCGCCGTAGGCTTCGCCTCCCTGGCCGGTCATCGAGAAATTGGCCCGCACCAGCAAACCGGCCGGAACCCGCCCCGAATCCTGCGGCGTGAACTTGCGGTGGCGGTAATTGCCCGCCTCGAAAAAAGCGGCGCCGCCGGCGGCATCGATGCAGCCGAAATTGGCGCGCGTGCCGCGCCCGGCCAAAGCAGTCCTGCGCAGCAGGGCATCCAGATCCTCGACCCGGGCGCACTCCCCCAGGGCCTGCTTCATGAAATAACCTTCGGTATCGGCGCTGTCCCCGTCCTGATCCATGGACTCGCTGTTCATCAAAGCAAATCCGGCCGTGTTCACCCCCATCCAGACCTGGGTGGTGTCGCCGCTGTTGATCACGCCGATGAAATCGTAACGCGGACCGTGAAAAAAGGCGGCGGAATTCTCCCGGAAGCTGCTGTCGCGGTTCTTCCAGAGCAGGGGACGGCCATCAGCCGTCGCGCTGCCGGCGATCACCGCCACCGTGCACTCCTCCTGCGCCAGAGCCGCTGCCCCGAGCAGGAGCAGCCCCGCCAGCACCCATCTGCATCGGCGCGCCATCATGATGCTCCCTTCTCCGCTTTCGGCAAGGCCTGGTTGAAGATCTGATAGAGGGTGTGCCGCAGGGTTTCAAGAGTGAGATCGTACTTCAACTCACCGCCGATCGCCACCGAGATCCGACCGGTCTCTTCGGAGACGACGATCACCGCCGCGTCGCTCTCCTCGGAGAGCCCGATCGCGGCGCGATGGCGGGTGCCGAGATTGAGCTCGAGCGACGCATTCTCGGTCAGGGGCAGGATGCACTTGGCGGTATCGATGAGGTCGTTCTGGATGATCACCGCGCCGTCGTGCAGCGGCGAGCGCGGATTGAAAAGCGAGACCAGCAGGGGGGCCGAAACCTCCGCCTGGATGCGCACCCCGGTCTCGGTGACCGGCTTGAGGCCGGTCTCGCGGCCCATCACGATCAGCGCCCCGTAACCGCGCTGCTGCAGCTGCGCCGCCGCATCGACAACCTCCTCGATCACCTTGTTACCGCTCACCTTGACGAAATAACGGATCAACCGGCTCTGACCAACCGAAAGCAGGATGCGGCGCAGCTCCGGCTGAAACAGGATGACAAAGGCCACCAGCCAGACCGTGCGCAGGTTCTGAAAGATCCAGCTGATGCCGCGCATCTGCAGGACCGGTGTGATGATTGAAAAGAGGAGGAGGATGACCAGACCGACCAGCATCTGGGCGCCGCGTGATCCGCGGATGAAGAGATAGCTGCGGTAGAGGATGAAGGACATGATGAGGATGTCGGCAATGTCCATCACCGTGACGGGGATAAATCCGATTTTGAAGAGGGTCAGCGACATTTTTCCAGACTCAGCAGGAGTTCCAGGGCATAGTGCACAACTACTGCGGGACCGGCCGGCGGCGGATCAGCTTGCGCCCGGCCCGAAGCGGATGGCGTCGGCGATGAGGGCTGCGCGTTTAACGGCCTTGACATCATGGACACGGACGATCCGGGCACCATGGAGGATGGCCGCGGTGACCGCTGCAGCCGTCCCCTCCACCCGCTCGCCGGCAGGAAGATCCAGCACCCGGCCGATGAAGGATTTGCGCGAGGGGCCGGCCAGGATGGGCAGACCCAGATCGGAGAGACGGTCGAGCTCGCGTAAAAGGGTAAAATTGTCCTCGAGCCGCTTGCCGAACCCCAGGCCGGGATCGATCACGATCTGCTCGCGCTCTACTCCCGCCGCCAGGGCGAGGGCGACCTGCCCAGCCAGCCATGAACCGACCTCGCCGGTCACATCCTCATAGTGCGGATCTTTCTGCATGTCGCGCGGGGTGCCGCGGATGTGCATGATCACCACGCCGGCGCCGCTGCAGGCGACCACGCCGGCCATGCGCGCATCGAAAGTGAGCCCGCTGATGTCGTTGACGATCGCGGCTCCGGCCTCGATCGCAGCCTCGGCGACAGCGGCTTTATAGGTGTCGACCGAAATCGGGCAGGTAAAGTTCCGGCGCAGCGCCGCGATCACCGGCACCACCCGCTCCATCTCTTCGGATGCGGAGACCGGCTCCGAACCGGGGCGGGTGGATTCGCCGCCCACATCGAGAATGTCCGCCCCCTCCTGCAGCAGCGCCTCGGCCCCCGCAAGGGCGGCCTCAATGGAAAAATAACGCCCGCCATCGGAGAACGAGTCGGGCGTGATATTGAGAATGCCCATAATCAGCGTCCGCCGCCCCCATTCGATGCGATGGTCGCGGCAATGCCAGAAAAGGGGCGTCATGGAGAGCTCTCCCGCCTCAGGCCTTCTGGTCCGGGGCTTTTTTCGCAGGCCGCTTCCGCTTTACGGCGCTTGGGGCTGCCGCTGGAGGAGGCGGGGTCTTTTTCGGGCTCGCCGAAGCCGGCTTGCGCGCGGGCCGCTTGCGTGCAGTGCCCGCGGCCTTGCCGCCGGCGCGCTTGCGCCTGGGCAGGGCGATCCCGTTCATGATCTTGTCGATCTCCTCGCCGTCCAGCATCTCGCGCTCGAGCAGGGCGTTGGCGATGGCGTGCAGCAGATCGACCTTGTCGCTGACCAGCCGGGCCACATCGGCCGCGGCGCTCTCCACCAGGCTGCGGATCTCGAGGTCGATCAGATTCGCGGTCGCCTCGCTGTAATCGCGGTGCTGGGCGATCTCGCGGCCGAGAAAGATCTCCTCCTGCTTTTCGCCGAAAGTGAGGGGGCCGAGTTTCTCGCTCATACCCCATTCACAGACCATCTTGCGCGCCAGTTCGGTGACCCGCTTGATGTCGTCGCCGGCGCCGGTGGTCAGCTCGTTGAGGATGAGCTGCTCGGCGGCGCGACCACCGAGGAGCTGACGCATGATCGCCAGACAGTAGGTGCGGCTGTAATTGTGCTTTTCGTCCATCGGCAGCATGGTGGTGACGCCCAGAGCCCGTCCGCGCGGGATGATGCTCACCTTGTGCACGGGATCGGAACCCGGGGTGAGCCGGGCGACCAGCACATGCCCCGCCTCGTGATAGGCGGTGTTCCTCTTCTCCTCCTCGCTGATGAGCAGGCTCTGCGCTCGATGCCCATCATGACCTTGTCCTTGGCCTCCTCGAAATCGACGGCCTCAACCTGGGTCTTGTCCTTGCGCGCTGCCAGCAGAGCCGCCTCGTTGACCATGTTGGCCAGATCAGCTCCGGAAAAACCGGGCGTCCCTTTGGCGAGGATGGCCAGATTGACCGACTTGGCGATGGGGATCTTTTTGGTGTGGACCTTGAGGATCCCCTCACGGCCGCGCACGTCGGGCCGGTCGACCACGATCTGGCGGTCAAAACGGCCGGGCCGGAGCAGGGCCGAGTCGAGCACATCGGGGCGGTTGGTCGCGGCAATCAGGATCACCCCCTCGTTGCTGTCAAAACCGTCCATCTCGACCAGCAGCTGGTTGAGGGTCTGCTCGCGCTCGTCGTGCCCTCCGCCCAGGCCGGCGCCGCGGTGACGGCCGACGGCATCGAGTTCATCGATGAAGATGATGCAGGGCGCGTTGCGCTTGCCCTGCTCGAAGAGGTCACGCACGCGCGAAGCCCCGACGCCGACAAACATTTCGACAAAGTCCGCCCCGCTCATGCTGAAAAAGGGCACCCCCGCCTCACCGGCTACCGCCTTGGCGAGCAGGGTCTTGCCCGTGCCCGGAGGACCGAGCAAAAGCGCGCCCTTGGGGATCTTGCCCCCGAGACGCTGGAACTTTTCCGGTTCGCGCAGGTACTCGATGATCTCCTGCAGCTCCTGCTTGGCCTCGTCCGCGCCTGCCACATCGGCAAAGGTGACGAGCGGCATATTGTCGGTCCACATCCGCGCCCGCGACTTGCCGAAGGCGAAGATGCCCTTGTTGTTGGCCCCCTGCATGCGGCGCATGAAAAAGATCCAGATGCCGATGAAGAGGACCCAGGGCAAAATGTAGATCAGGGAACTCCAGATGCTCGGCCCGCTCTTTTTGAAAAGGACCTCGACATCATATTTCTGGATCCAATCGTCAAAGGTCTCGAGGCTGGCGCGCGGCGGCAGCGTCACCTGAAAACCGCGCTGGCCCTCGAGGGCGGCATCCGGCTTGAGCCGGCCATGGATGACATCATCCTCGACCGTGATGGTCTCGACCTTGCCCATCTGGAGAAAATTCTTGAAACTGTCGTAGGTGAGCAGGCTCTCCTGCGGCTCCTGACGGGCGAACTGCTGTGAAATCGCCAGGGCGAGAAAAATCAGTCCTACCCAGATTAAAAGCGGCCGGATCATCCGCCCCCACTGCGGCCCTTCAGGCTGGTTGCGCTGGGGACCGGACGGCCGCCGCGGCGGCTGGCCGGGGCGCTGCGGGGGACGCGAATCCCCTCCGCCCTCCTGCCGGCGCAGCGGCTGGTTTAGATCTCGTGTATGGTTGTACAAATCGATATCCTCTCTTAATCCATCACATAGACGGCCGGAAGATTGCGCAGGATCTGCTTGTAATCCAGGCCGTAGCCGACGACAAATTCATTGGCGATGCTGAAACCGACATAATCGATCGGAATATCGGTCTCGACGTTGGCCGGCTTGATCAGCAGGGTGACAAAACGCAGCGACGCGGGCTCGAGGGCCATGAACTTTTCATGCAGGAACTTGATCGAACCGCCGGTGTCGACAATGTCCTCCACCAGCAGGATATGCCGCCCCTTGACGTCGGCGTTGATGTCCTTGAGCATGCGCACGATCCCCGACGAGACCTTGGCATTGCCGTAGCTGGAGATCTTGATGAAATCGACCTCCAGATCGATTTCGACGTGGCGGATGAGGTCGGCCATGAAGAGGAAAGCCCCGTTGAGCACCCCGATCATAATGGGCTGCCGGCCGCGGTAATCCTCGGTGATCTGGCGGCCCATCTCCCGGATGCGGTCTTTGATCGCCTCCTGCGTCAGCAGGGTGCGGAAGCCGCCGTCATAAACCACCTTCTCGAATTCAGAGCGCTGAGTCACGGTTGATGTCCACCTTCAGCTGGTAAATGTTCGTAGTGCGTGGGGTTACGCGGAACGGTCCGGCGGCGCGGATGCCGCAGACCCAGACGATCTCATCACCGCTGCAGAGAAGGGGGATGCGCCTCCGTTCGTAGACGGGCACCTCCGCCCCGGCGAGCAGGTCGGCCACCTTTTTGCTCCCTTTCAGCCCCAGCGGCCGCAACCGGTCGCCCGGCCGGGGAGGGCGCAGCTGCAGCGCTTTTCCCACCAGGCCGGCGTCGATCCAGGCGAGGCGGGAGTCGCGGTTTTTCTCTATCAGCTCTAACGGCGGCGCAACCCGGTTTATTTCAAGGGTCATGCCGTCCCAGAGGAGATAGCGGCCGGGCGCGGCCGGGATGCCCATCGCCGCGGCGGCGGGCCGCTTCGCCAGCAGCACCAGCCGGTGTTCCGTCAGCCAGAGTTCAATGGATCCAGCGGCCAGGCCGCGATCGGTGCGCCCGGCGGCGAGAAACTGCTCCCAGCGGGGCCAGAAAGCCTCGTCGAGATCACGGCTGTCCCCGCCGATGCGCTCCCAGGCCTCCCGCAGGAGATATTTCTGCAGAAGAGTAAAGTACGATAAAAAGGACTCTTTTTCAAGAATAATTTTCCCCGCCCCCGCCTCGACGGCGCAGCGCGACAGGGCCGCACGGGCCTCCCCGCACAGATACTCCTCCAGCTCGCGCATGTGCCCGGCGGTGCGCCCCAGCACCGCCTCGATGGCGGGATTGTACCCGGACAGCAGGGGAAGGAGTTCGTGGCGGATGCGGTTGCGGCGGATGCGGCGGTCGCTGTTGGTGGTGTCGGCGCGGAATTCGAGTCCCCTGGCAGCGGCATGGGCGGCGATCTCGGTGCGGCCGGCGAAGAGCAGGGGGCGGAGGAGGAGGAGCGGGGCGGGAGGTTCACCGCCGGACGCTGCGGAGGAGGGCAGATCGGGCGCTGCCGCGATCAGGCTGCGCGGCGAAATGCCTGCCAGACCGCGCACCCCGGCGCCGCGGATGAGACGGTCGAGCACGGTCTCGGCCTGGTCGCCGGCGTGATGGGCGGTGACAATGGCCGCACAGCCGCACTGACGGGCAGTGCGAAGCAGAAAATCATAGCGCAGGGCGCGGCCGGCGGCTTCGATGCTCAAATGGTTAGCGCGGGCGAAGGCGCGCACGTCGCCCCGCCCGGTCTCGCAGGGGATGGCGCGGCCGGCGCATAGGGCGCGCACGAAAACCTCATCACGGTCGGCTTCAGCGCCGCGCAGCTGATGGTTGAAATGGGCGGCGGTCAGCTCCAGGCGCCACTCCGGCGCCAGCTGCGCGAGCAGATCGAGCAGCACCACCGAATCGAGCCCACCCGAAATCGCGACCAGAAGCCGCATCCCCGGCCGCAGCAGCTCTTGCCGGCGGATATGGTCGGCAAATTTTTCCAGCATGCTCCTCCCCTTGCCTCTCGTCCAGCCGGGCACCGGCCGCCTCCCTCACCGGTTCCCCTGCACTCGCACGGCCTCCCCCATCTGCGCCGATTATCCCGCCGGCAGAGCCGGCAGCTGGCCCGGACGTACCCTGCACGTTATACGCAGCTATTTGAAAATCTGGTTGCGCACCATCTTCTCCACATCCCAGGGCGCCGGCTCCCCGCCCAGGTAGCGATGGAACCAGTCGAGATGGGCGTTGTAATAGAGCGGCATCGACTTTAATCCGTCCGGCCAGTGGCCGTCGTTTTCGAAAACGATCAGCCGCGAGGGCACCTTCATCTTTTGCAGACCGGTGAAAAACTCGAGGCTCTGGGTGTAGCTGACGCGGAAATCCTTCTCCCCGGTGATGACCAGGCAGGGGGTTTTAAAATTCTTCACGTAGAGGTTGGGGGAGATCTGGTTGTAGAGGGGCGACTCCCACGGCGTCCCGCCGAGGTCGAATTCGGGGAACCAGAGCTCTTCGGTGGTGCCGTACATGGCGGTCAGGTTGTAGACCCCCATCATCGCCGCGATCGCCTTGAAGCGGGTGGTGTGCCCCTCCAGCCACATCATCATATAGCCGCCATAGGACCAGCCCATCGCGCCCATGCGCTCGGCGTCGACGAAGGGCAGGCGCGCGAGCGAGTCGGTCACCGCCATCACATCCTCGTAGACCTTGCCCGCCCAGTCCTTCGAAATCCCCAGGGTGAACTCCTGGCCGTAGCCGGTCGAGCCGTGGGGATTGGGAAAGGCGACGATGTAGCCGGACCCGGGATAGACCTGCCAGTCGCCGCGGAAGCCGTCCGCCCACTGCATCTGCGGCCCGCCGTGGACATTGATGATGAGGGGGTACTTTTTCGCCGGATCAAAGCCGTGCGGCGTGACCACGAAGGTGTGGATCAGTTTGCCGGTGGGCGAGGGGATCCAGAGTTCCTCGGCCGGGCGGATGTCAACTTCGCCGGCGAGCTCCTGATTGAAGGCGGTCAGCCGCCTGATTTTGTCCCCCTTGGGCAGATCGGCGCGCCAGAGCTCGACCGGCTCGCCGACGCTGGTGCGGGTGCAGAGCACGCTCCTGCCATCCGGGGCGACCCGGAAACCGGTGATGTGGCGAAGATCGAGGAGCTGACGGATCGCCCCCTTTTGCAGGTCGACCTGATAAAGAGGAACATGGCCGCGCACATCGGCGGTGAAATAGAGGCTGCGGCTGTCGGAAGCCCACTGAAAAGCGTTGACCCAATAATCGAACGGCTCGGTGAGGATGCGATGAATCCCGTTTTGGCGGTCATAAATGGCCAGACGTTTGCGGTCCGCTTCATAGACCGGCACCTTCTGCGTAATGTAGGCGATATAGCGGCCGTCGGGCGACCAGACCGGCTCGCCATCATAGGCGGTATTATCCTCCGTGAGGTTGAGGCTGTCCCCTTTGACGAGGGATTTGATCCAGACATCCTTGTCGGTGGTCTCGTAATCGTTGCGGTCCGGATGGAGGGCGATGGCGAGCTCCCGGCCGTCCGGGGAGAGGGAAAAACCGGCATGGCCGCCGGCGCCGGCATCGGCGGGCTGGTCGATCGCGCCCGGAGTGAGGTCGGTGAGCTGGCTGTCGGCCAGGGTGTATTTAAGGGTGTGGATGACGCGGCCGTCCCGCCACCAGGTCCAGTGGCGGTAGAAGAGGCGGTCGGCGAGGTGGGCCTGCACCGGCCCCTCCTCCATGGTCTCGAGAATCTTCTTGCTGCAGTCATCGTCGCCGCCGCACTCGGGATAGACCATGGTGGTGAAAATAAAGCCGCCGCCGTCAGGCAGCCACTCCGGATCTCCCGGGGAGACGGCCAGATCAGTGAGACGGCGCGCTTCGCCCCCGTCGGCCGGGAGCAGCCAGATCTGCCCCCCCTGGTCGCGGCCGGAGAGGAAGGCGATGGTTTTACCGTCCGGCGACCAGCGCGGATGGTAATCGCCCTGCGGGCTGAAGGTGAGCTGCCGCAATCCGCTGCCGTCGAGGTTCATCAGCCAGAGATCGCTGTTGCGCTCGGATTTGGCGAGATCCTGCGTGCCGACGACAAAGACCACCTGCCTGCTGTCCGGCGAGATCTGGATGTCGCTGACCGATTTGAGGGCATAGAGATCGGCGATCTGGAAGGCGCGTCTCTCCGCTGCGAACAGGGCGACGGGGAGCGATAACAGGATATAGAACAAAATCTTTTTCATTGATGAATCCTCATCTGGATTGGAGTTATTTTGCCTGAAAGCGCCATGCCCGCCGCCGGGCTGCTGGCCGTGCACAGGTGCTTCCGGTGTGGGTCCGGCGGGAAGCAGCTATCCCTTGTACCAGTCCCGCTTCGGTTCATAGCTGGTGCGCAGCGTCCGGCGGCGCTCCTGCCGGCGCAGGGCCAGTTCGATGAGTTCGTCGAGCAGGGCGCTGTAGGGGAGCCCCGAGGCCTCCCACATCTTGGGATACATGCTGATGCGGGTGAAACCGGGGATGGTGTTGAGTTCGCTGAGATAAAAGCGGCCGGTCTCCTTCTCCATGAGAAAGTCGGCGCGGGCCATCCCCTCGCACTCGGTGGCGACATAGGCGCGGATGGCGGTTTCCTGCAGGGCGCGCAGCTGTCCCGGAGTCAGCCGGGCGGGAATCTCCAGGCCGCTGTTGTCGTCGACGTACTTGGCGTCGTAATCGTAGAATTCATTGCCGGGAAAGACCTCGCCGGCGACCGAGACGCGCGGGTACTCGTTGCCGAGAATGCTGAGTTCGAGCTCGCGCGGCCGGTCGACAGCTTTTTCGACCAGCACCTTGCGGTCGTACTGCAGCGCCTCCTCGATGGCGTTGAAGAGTTCGCGGCGGTCGTGGGCTTTGCTGATGCCGAGGCTGGAGCCGAGATTGGGCGGCTTGACGAAGAGGGGCAGGCCGAGGGCGTCGATGAGGGAGCCGACGATCTCCTCGCGGGAGCGGTTGGCGAGCTGGTCGGGCAGGGCCGGGAAGGGCTGCCCGCCGCCCTCGGAGCGCCAGTCGATGTCGCGGAACCAGAGGAAATCGACGGTGGGGATGCCCTGCTGGCGGCAGATATGCTTCTGGACGACCTTGTCCATGGCCATGGCCGAGCCGAGCACGCCGGCGCCGACATAGGGGATATCCATCAGTTCGAGCAGCCCCTGCAGGGTGCCATCTTCGCCGAAGGGTCCGTGCAGGGCGGGAAAGACCACATCCAGCTTTTCAACCGGCAGCAGGCCGGAGGCGCCCTTTTGCATCAGCAGCTGATGGCTGCCGGCGTCGGCGGAAAGCAAGGCGGGCAGGCCGGGGCGATGGTTCTTGAGTTCTGCGAGCGCATTTTCACCCGCAACCCATGCTCCCTGCTTGGTGATGCCGATGGGAATGATCTCGTACTTGTTTTTGTCCAGCGCCTCGATGATCGAGGTGGCGGTGACCAGGGAGACCTCATGCTCACCCGACCGGCCGCCAAAGATGACCCCCACACGCAGTTTCGCCACGCTCTACCTCCTTGATAAGTCTTTGTAAATTATCCCAAAAGGGTGAAAAAAGCAAGGGAATAATAGAACCTTTAAGCAGTGGATAATGAACATAATCAAATGACTTTAATGTCCAGGAATACTAATCGCTATGTGGTATCCATTCAGGAGTAAAGGTTTGAATAATTTCCTTAATACAGCCTACCGCCATCTCTGGAGAATAAGTCTTTCATAGATAGACAGCGCTCTTGAGTCCAAGTCGATTCATATTGTTCTTCGTGGACTAGATATCACTTGACTTTGAATTTTCCTACACTATATTACTAATAAGGCTAGGAGCCTGTCGGATTTAAAATGAAAGTAATTGATTTTATTATAGTATCACTTTTTAGATCGAAATTTTAAATGAATATTAATTAATAGCTTATAATTTTCGAAAGTCTCAAATCCGACAAACTCCTAGTATCTTATTATTAATAAATCTACTAAGCTTGGTATGTTTTATCAAGTAAGTATTCAAATTATCAATCGAATTCAGGCATTTTCTGCCCAAATAATAACTATTGCAAATTACGTAGGGGAAAAACCGTAAAATAAACGTATGAAAACATTTTGGCGCATATTCTTTTTTACAGCTATTATTTGTCTTTCTTTCGAGGTCATTTTACTTTCTCGGCAGAATCGTGAATTGAAGAGCCGACTAAAACTATTTGTTGGTAATGTAGCCATCCGTGAGGGTGATAAAGTACAAGGCTTTAAAGCGTTTTCTTGTCTTAATGGCCAAGAAATAAATTTTGTTTATGATGGGAAAGTACCACACACCTTGCTGTTTGTTTTCAGTATGTCTTGCGGCGCATGTGAACGCAATTTAGCAAATTGGTCCGAAATAACAGACAGTTTGTTAACAAAACCCTGCCGAGTCGCAGGCATTTGCATCGATCTAAATGATGATATAATAAATGATGTATCCATCATTGGAATGAACTATCCAGTTTATATCCCGGCGGATACAGTATTTACCCACAGCTATAAGCCCTATTTAACGCCACAGACCATACTTATTGACGCCAAAGGACGAATACAACATGTTTGGACAGGCGTATTGGAGAAGGGACAGAAAGATCAAATAATAACTGCATTGACTCAAACTGCTACGAGTTAATTGTTCCTATGCAAATTTGCTTTTTAATTTCAGCAGATTGAGGAATTTGGGAATACCAAATTGCAGGGAGAACTTGCCATGAGTTCTACTATTAAAGTTCTTTTTGGTGTCTTGGTTGTAGTAATAGTTCTGCTTGGTTTAAGCCAGTTCTTTGTAGAAATGGATTTACTCGGCCAGGATACTTTAGCGCTCTGCTGCAATAATGGCCTTTGCGATACTGGCGCACTTTGCTCCTCTGCATCAACAATACAATCTGAAGAACTATTAGGGTGCCAGCAGGATGCAAATACCACCTGTCAGGAATGCATTGAACTCCAGCGTCAAAACAAAGTTTGTGGACACCGTAATAGAGACGCTTATTGCATGCTTAACGGCGCAAGGTACTATGTTTGCAGCCTCCTTTCAGTCTCTATCTCTGGGCCCGATCAGCTCGATCCTGGGGAGTCTGGCACTTTTTCAGCTCAAATAAGTGGCGGAACATCTCCATTTACGTATCAATGGTATAAGCGCGTTGACTGCTATAATCCGGATTTAGCTGAGCAGAGCGAACTATATCCGCCAGTAACAGATGAAACACCATGCGGCGAATGGTTCGCGATAGGCGGCAATAGTTCTTCAATCCAGATTTCAGGTTGGCAGAGTTTTTCCTTAAAGGTAATTGTCACTGACAACTGCTTCGATTCGAGGACGGCAGTGTCGCCAATTCATGCTGTAGTAGTTGGCACTGCTTTAGATAAACTGGGTGGAAAAAATTCACATGACGATCTGCATGCAAATTCTCACAATGATATACATATGCTACACAATTATCCAAACCCTTTCAATGCCAGCACAACTATCAGTTTTTCACTGCCAGAGGCTGGGCTCGCATCGATGATCATTTACAATATGCAAGGACAACGTATCAAATTGCTGATTCCAGCACAAGAATATTCTACTGGTAACCATCAAATTGTGTGGGATGGCAGGAATGATTTTAATGAAAATGCAGCCTCTGGGCTATATTTCTGTCGATTGATTCATGGAAATAGTATGATCGTTCTTAGGCTTCAGTTGATCAGGTAAATTATAGGAATGATTTTTTTATATAGAGAGCTGATTCATAGTGTGTCTAAATTTATGTATCATAACAGTAGTGTCCGGATATTAGTCGAATAAATTTAATTGATTACTGTCAAGAGGAGTGTCGGTTTGAGAGAGTGTGTTGTTAAACAATTGTATTATATCACTTTTCTCGAAGGCGCTAACACTCAATATTTGTAGAATTTTGAAGAGGCTTGCTGACAAATTGAGTCGTTTTTTACTATGGCTACAAGAATATAGACACAGACCGCGATCCAAATTTGTGTCTTAACGGCATTTTCAGAGGTTCCAAAAAATGATTTGATCCGAAGGTGCTGCTTTATCCATTAAAAAATAGCTCGATCTGCCATCTCAGTTTCTAAGCTTTCGCCACGGCCAGGGCTGGTACCAAAAAGTAATTTGTTAAAAAAGTCAGGTGTTTATCTTTTTCGATGTCGTAAACTTTGATTCACCTGATTTTCTCCGGATAGAATTTGGAGGGATAGAATCCCTTGAGTTTGATTGTCTGATACACCTGTAGACCGACGCTTTGTCGACAGGCCGTGAATACATACGCGTAAACTGGAGATTCGTTTTTGCTCGTATAATGAAATATGCCAGTTCAAGGTGAAGTTGATGCAACCTCTGAAAATCCAGATATGCTCGATCCATTACATAAAAAGAACCGGCTTCAGGAACCAGGGAATCCAAAATATTTACATCATGCACACGGCCGTCTGTTATCTCTTTGAAAGTAGATATGTTACATCGAAGATCGAGTAGTGTGTGCAGCTTAACCGCCGCTTTTCGTTTTCGAAAATGCCCCCAAGGAAACAAAGATAAACAGAGATCAATGGTGGTTGAATCCAAGGCATAGATGGTTTCTTCCAGTTCCAGCATAAAAGCATCATTGGCATAAAGCGATCGTGCTTCATGAAATAATACTTGAGCAAAATAAGCATAGATATGCCAATCACGTTTTCATTGGCATCGCTCAAGGTGATCTTCGAGATCCGACCGCGGATCCCCATGTGATAGAGCCGAGGTTGCATAGCGCGAAAGCAGGCTTCAACGTCACGCAAACTCTCTCGATAGGTCAATTGAGCAAAAGCCATGCATAGGGAATGATCCCAGCATGAAAAAGATTTGACTTTATAATTACCGCGATATCGCTTAACACATTATCTGAATTCATGAATGGAAATATGTTCAACCAGCTGCGCAAAAACTGTTTTTCCAGAATTCATAGGCCGCTATCCTTTCGTCCGACGATCGGGATAGCGGAAAATTACAAAAATATTTCAAATCGATTACGTTAAAACAACCTATTTCAGAACATTATTAATTAGCAATTAGAACCTGCTATTTTTAATAACGTCCGGACACTAGTGGTATCATATTTATTATTAATTACTTTCACGTTTTCCCCTTCGTGAAAGGAGGTGAAAATGAAGACTTGCAGAATCTATTTAGCCGGGGTTTGTCTGGCAGCCTCATTCACAATCAACTGTGAAAATGAATTAGGCTTGAGCAAGGCGAAAGAAGCGCAAATCGTCGTGACGGTACACACGGGCCTTTCATCATTTGAAATCTATTCGATTGGCAGGGAGAGCGCCGGAGCGAGAAAGATCGCCAGCGGATTTGAGATAAGACTCTCGCCGGATGGGAAGACCTTGTTGTATTCAGCAGTCAAAGATGGGCAACTTGACCTTTTCACGGCCTCCATTTTCGGCGATGCACAGCCGCGTAACCTGACGCAAAATCAGTTCTCCGATTCAGACGGCCAATGGTCGCCGGACGGCACCACCATCGCCTTCCAGAGTGGACCGGATGGCAGTATGAACCATGTCTGGATTATGAACCGCGATGGCAGCGGCCGGCGCAGGCTGACCACCGACACCACCGGATTCAACCATACTCCCCGCTGGGCGCCGGATGGCGCCCGCATTGCTTACGATTATAGTTATCTTGATGATGCAAGACTCTACACGGGGCAGGATGAACTGCGTATCATGCAGCTGGATGGCAGTGAGAAAACAACGCTCGTGACCGCCAAGTTCGTATTGCTTGCGTGGGGTCCTTCAGCTGCAGCCCTCTCTCTCCAGAATGATGGTCGCGTGTCCCTCGTCAATGCGGACCTGCGAACGACCCGACCGCTTGTGCAGAATGAGCCCGATTTAGCGGTGAATGAGATCGCCTGGTCGCCGGATGGGGTGAAGATCGCTTTCACGCACTCAGCCGATCTTTTCTGCGTGGGCAGCGATGGCAGTGGATTGCGGCAGTTGACACATTTCACCTCCGGCAGTGCGAGCGCAGTGGCTTGGTCCAGCGATGGCGAGGAGATCGCCTTTGCACAAGAGGGGGCTTTGTATGTTGTACTCAGCGAGGGCAGCGGGCTTGAACACATCGCCGCCCCTGCTGGCGTCCGTGAAATCTGCTGGGTTCCCGCGCCATAGCGCGCCGGGAAGGAAAGGAGAGGGTTACCCGTTTCTGACTGCCACCGGGAGTCAAAAAACTGTTGTATTTGGACGGCCTCCTCTGTATATTTCGCTGAGACGAATAGATTTGGCAGCCATCGGCTGAAAAGAGGAGCACCATGGCCCAATCCAAAAGCACATCCACGGAACAGGCCCGCCGGCTGGCGGTGCTGGCGCCGCGCATTATGGGCGCCTTTCACAGCCTCAACCGCCACCATGCCGAAGGCACGCAGGTGACCATGCGACAGTACCAGACCCTCATCCTGCTTTCGGTGCAGGGCCATCTCACCGCCACGGAGTTGTGCGAGAGGCTGAAGCTGGCCCCCTCTACCGGCACGGAGCTGGTCAACCGCCTGCTGCAGCTGGAGCTGGTCGAGAAGCACAGCGAGGAGGCGGACCGCCGGCAGGTGGGCATCCAGCTCACCGCGGCGGGGCGCGAGGTCATGGAGCAGCGGCAGCGGGACATGGAGCTGATGTTCGAGCAGCTGCTCGCCCGCTTCACGCCCGAAGAGGCGGAGGAGCTGCTGGCCGCCTTTGACAAGATCGCCGCGCTGATGCAAGGGCGGTTTCAGCCCTCTGCGGCGGAGGCCAAAGAGGCCCCGTGAGCATACCCCGGCGCCTGAACCGGGCGATCGTGCCGGGGCTTGCGCATTTCCAACCGCCAAAAATTAAAAACCCCGGGTCCGCGCCCGGGGTTTTTGATTTCATCCCGTCGTGTGCCGCTGCTTGCGGCACATAAAAAAAAGCCCCGAGCGAATGCTCAGGGCTTGAAAAAAATCCGGCGACTACCTACTCTCCCATACGGTCTCCCGAATAGTACCATCGGCGCTGAAGGGCTTAACTTCCGAGTTCGGAATGGGATCGGGTGTAACACCTCCGCTATGATCACCGGAATATCTTGACAACTTGAAATTGAGTTAACACATTGTATTTCTACTTTTATTGGAGCAGATAACCATCTGCTGCAGATATAAAAGTTTGGTTAAGCCGCACGGCTTATTAGTACCACTCGGCTGAACATGTTACCATGCTTACACCTGTGGCCTATCAACCTCGTC
>JAKQKF010000037.1 GCA_029560815.1 bacterium | reverse complement strand
TTCGACCGCTGCGGCATCCGCATCGTCGATCTGCTCGACCGTTCCACACTGGCCGAGAAGCTGCTTAAAAACCTCGAGAGTAAAAACAAGGTGCTGCAGCGCATCTATGACCGCGACAGCATGGATACCGACAAGATCATCCAGGACTATCTCGAATTTGACCGCCGCATCGATGCCTACGTAAAGGATACCTCCCTGCTCATCAACCGCGCCATCGACGCGGGGGAGGAGGTCCTTATCGAGGGGGCGCAGGGGACGATGCTCGACGTCGATTTCGGCACCTATCCCTATGTCACCTCTTCCAATCCCACTGCCGGGGGTGCCTGCACCGGCCTGGGCGTCGGTCCGACGCGGATCGACAACGTGCTCGGAGTGGTCAAGGCCTACACCACCCGTGTCGGCATGGGGCCGATGCCGACCGAGTTCGATACCGAGTTCGGCGACCATATGCGCAAGCTGGGCGGCGAGTATGGCGCCACGACCGGACGGCCGCGGCGCTGTGGATGGTTTGATGCTGTGGTCGTGCGTATGGCGGCCATGATCAACAGCCTGACCCATCTGGCGATCACCAAACTCGATGTCCTCGACACTCTCCCCGAGATCAGGATCTGCACCGCCTACCGCTATCAGGGCAGAGTCCTGGAGCACTATCCGGCGGAGCTGTGGATCCAGGAGCAGCTCGAACCGGTCTACGAGAGCCATCCCGGCTGGCTGACCAGCACCCAGTCGGCCCGCTCCTTCGAGGAGCTGCCGGAAAATGCCCGCAAATACCTGCGCCGTATCAGCGAGCTGACCCGGACGCCGATTTCTCTGATCTCGGTGGGCTCGAAGCGCAGCCAGACGATTTTCATGGAGTAACCGCCCCCCCGATTATCCCGCTCCGCCTGTATCCACCCGGCTCCTTCCGAACAGCCGGGTGGAGGCCGGCCAAAATATCGCTTTCCCATCCACTGGTCTGATTTCCCGCTCTCTTCTGCCTGCTGCAAACAAGTCATAAAATAAGTATTGTGAATGGTATTCATTTTTGTTACTTTTTTCTCATTAAATGAATAACGTTCATTATGGAACCTGGCCATGACATTCGATTACGATTACCTGATCATCGGCTCCGGCTTTGGCGGCAGTGTGGCGGCCCTGCGTCTGGCGGAAAAGGGCTATCGCGTCGGCGTGCTTGAGCGCGGCCGGCGCTTCCGCGAGGGGGAGTATCCGGCGACCAACTGGGAGTTGTGGAACTGGCTGTGGAAGCCGAAGCTGGGCTGTACCGGCATTCAGGAAATGACGCTACTGAAAAATACTCTGGTCCTGAGCGGCGCCGGCGTCGGCGGCGGCAGCCTGGTATACTGCGCCGTGCTGCTCGAACCCCCTGAGCCCTTTTTCCGCGATCCGCAGTGGGCCGGCCTCGAAGCGGATTGGCAGGAGACGCTGCGCCCGCATTACCAAACCGCCCGGCGCATGCTCGGCGTCACGCCCAATCCCAGATTATGGAAGAGCGACGAGCTTTTGCGCGAGTACGCCCGCGAGATCGGCCGCGAGGCCTATTTCAAGCCCACCGAGGTCGGCATCTATTTCGGCGACCCCGACCGGGAGACCCCCGATCCCTATTTTGACGGCACGGGACCGGCGCGGCGCGGCTGTGACCAGGCCGGGCGCTGTATGGTGGGCTGTAACGGGGGCGGCAAGAACTCCCTTGACCGCAACTATCTCCATCTGGCTGAATCCCACGGTGCGGAGATCTTTCCCTTCACCCTGGTGACGCGGGTCGAACCGCTGCCGGACGGAGGCTATCGGATTGTCAGCCGTCCCGCCCATCGCCGGCTGGGGCGCGAAAAGGTCTGGCATGCCCGCGGCGTGGTCGTGGCAGCCGGTGCTCTCGGCACCAACCATCTGCTGCTGCAGTGCAAGCGCAAGGGATACTTGCCCCTGCTCTCCGATCAGCTCGGCCAGACCGCGCGTACCAATTCGGAGATCCTGCTTGGCGTCACCGCCGACAATCCAGCTGATCGTTACTGCGAAGGCATCGCCATCACCTCCAGCCTCTTTGTCGATGAGACGACCCATGTCGAGCCGGTGCGCTATCCGGAGGGCTCCAACGCCATGTTCATCCTTGGAACCCTCCTCACTGATGGCGGCGGCCGCCTGCCGCGCCCCCTGAAATATCTCTTCAACATTATCCGCCATCCCCTGCAGTTTGTTCGAACCCTCAATCCCCGCGGCTGGGCGAAGCGTTCAGTGATATTGCTGGTGATGCAGACCGAGGACAACAAGATGGCTTTCCGTCTCAAGCGGCGCTGGCTGATGCCGTGGAAATACAAGCTGGGCTCCGCCGTCGACGGGAGGGCCATTCCGAGCTATCTGCCGGCTGCGAACGCTGCCGGCCGCGCCCTGGCGCGCAAGATGCCCGGCCAGGCCAAAAATGCGATCACCGAGGTGGTGCTCAACACCCCCCTTACAGCCCATATTATGGGTGGTTGTGTCATCGGTGCGGATCGCGAGAGCGGCGTTATCGATAAAAAGTGTCAGGTATTTGGCTACGAAAATATGTACATTGTCGATGGCGCGGCCTTGCCCGCCAACCTCGGCGTCAATCCGAGTTTGACCATCACTGCCCTGGCGGAATATGCCATGAGCCACATCCCGACCAATGTGAGGAGTTGAAAGTGACCGCCCCCGAAGCCCTGATGCAGCCGATACCGGGTCTGGACGAAATCATTACCATCAATCCCTCCACGGGCGAGGAATTGGGGCGGATGCCCGCCCTCGGCCGGGGCGGCATCGATGCAGCCCTGGAACGGGGCCGTCAGGCGCAGACAGCCTGGGCGCAGCAGCCTCTCTCCGCACGCGTGCAGCCGGTCAGGGTGTTGATGGAGGCCATCCTGGCCGAACGCATGGCCATCGCGGAGCTGATCGCTTTGGAGCAGGGCAAACCGGTCGCCGAGGCGTTGGCGGCCGAGATCTTTGCCACTCTGGCCATCCTCAAGGATTTGGTGCGAACGGGCCC
>JAKQKF010000032.1 GCA_029560815.1 bacterium | reverse complement strand
CTGCTCAACGGCCAGCCCATGGATATGGATGTCTACGACGCCGCCTCCTGGAGCTGCATTTCGGAGCTGAGCGAGCGCTCCGTGGCGCGCCGGGGCCGGCCCATGGATGTGCCCGATTTTACCCGCGGCCGCTGGAAAAACTGGCCTCAACTCGGGATCATCTCCGCCTGATGACTCTGCATTACAACAGGGGCCTCTCCCGCTCCGGTACCGGGGCGGGAGCAGGCCCCGTTCACTCCCCTGCGTTCCCGCCCGCAAAAATGGGAACCCCGAACCGCCACTATGGAGATTCACGTCATGACCAGCTGCGCTCGCATCCTGATCCCGGCTCTCCTGGCCGCCCTGTGCGGCTGCGCCGGCGCCCCTAAAATGCAGGCGCCCGCCGCACAATCCGGACCCGCCCTCATTCCCCTTCCGGCTGAAATGACCGCCAAGCCGGGCCATTTCCGCCTCGATGGCTCGACCGTCATTGCCTCCTCCGGCAAGGCGGGGGAGGTGGCGGAATATCTTGCGCAGCTCATCATTCGCGGCATCGGCTGGCAGCTGCCGCGCGTGACCGGCGCTCCGCCCGACAGCAATGCCATTGTCCTGGCGCTGAGCGGTTCCCACGCCGCTTTGGGCGCGGAGGGCTATACCCTGGAGATCACCCCGCAGCGCATCCTCATAAAAGCCGCCCGGCCCGCCGGGCTCTTTTACGGGGTCCAGACCCTGCGCCAGCTCTGGCCCGCCGCCTGGGAAGGGCCGGCGCCGGCCGTTCAGGCCGAACCGGCGCGCATTCCCTGCCTCGTCATCAATGACCAGCCGCGCTACAGCTGGAGGGGAGGACATCTGGATGTCTGCCGCCATTTTTTCCCCATCGAGTTCATCTACCGCTACATTGATTATCTGGCGATGAACAAGATGAACACCTTCCACTGGCATCTCACCGACGATCAGGGGTGGCGGATCGAGATCAAAAAATACCCCCTGCTGACCGAGGTGGGGGGGTGGCGCGTCGACCGCTCCGGTGACCACTGGAACAAG
>JAKQKF010000025.1 GCA_029560815.1 bacterium | reverse complement strand
GTCTCATGCCGGCCGCTGCCTGCAGCATGCCCTGCGCCGCCAGCGGGGTGCGGGTGATGAATGCTCTTCTGGTTATCCGGGGCACTATCTGTTTCTCCACAATTGCTGTTCAAATCACTATCGCCCGTCTCATGCGTCAGGCGTGTTGTTTTCCCGTATGCCGGAAGAAGAGCCAGTAAACGGGGAGGCCGGCGAGTACGATGCCAAAAACGACCGCAGTCCAGAAGGTATCGGTGACCAGGGCGTTGCCGAGCAGATAGATAACCCCGGCCAGAAAGATCGCCGGCACGACCGGATAGCCCAGTACCCGGTAGGGCCGCGGCAGGTCGGGGCGCGTGCGGCGGAGGCGGTAGATGGAGGCAACCCCGAGGCCATAAAAAGGCCACATCGCCAGCACAAAGGTATCGGTGAGCTGCTCGAAGGTACGGGTCAGGACAAAGATGACGCCCAGGGCGGCGGCGAGGATGATGGCCATGTAAGGAGTCTTGAAGCGCGGATGGACCCACGCGATCGGAGCAAAGAGCATCTTGTCGTCGGCCATGGCGAAAAAGATCCTCGGATTGGTCACCAGGCTGCCGTTGACCGAGCCGAAAGTGGAAATCATCACCACGATCGAGACGATGGCGACCCCGGCCTGGCCGACGAGCGCCAGCATGGCATCGGCAGCGATGAGCGGCGAGCTGCTGAAACGCTCCATGGGAATGACATAGAGATAGGCGGCATTGGCCAGCAGATAGATGGCGATGATCGCCAGCGTCCCGCCGATGAGAGCGCGCGGCAGGTTGCGCTGAGGATCCTTGATCTCGCCGCTGGCGAAGGAGAGATCCGCGAATCCGTCATACGCCCATAGTACCGAAATCAGGGCAAGGCCAAAGTGCCCGATGTCGACGCTTCCGCCGGTACCGGGAGTGAAATGGGCAAAGGAGCCGCCATGGGCATGGCCGATTGCAAAGGCGATGACGACCAGCAGGGCGAGAGCGCCGTACTTGGCGATGGTCGACAGGCCGACGATGGCCGCCCCCAGCCGGATCCCCACGACATTGACGACGGCGGCGAAGATGATGCAGCCCGCCGCGAGATAGTTGGAGAGCTGGGGATAAAGAGCGGGGTCATAGCCGAAGGAGCGCAGACAGTAGGCGCCAAAGACCGTCGCAATCGCACCCAGGGCGGAGGCCCGGATCAGGGTGAGCTGCGCCCAACCGAAGAGAAAGGCCGCCGGGCGGCCCCACCCCTCGCGCAGATAGGCATAGAGACCCCCGGTCTGCGGCAAGGCGCCCGCCAGCTCCGCGATCGAAAGCGCGCCGCAGAGGGTTATGGCGCCGCCAAGCACCCAGACCAGGAGCATCAGGGCGGGATCGGGCACCCGCGTGGCGATGACCGCCGGATTGCGGAATATACCCGAGCCGATGGTGACGCCGATGACCACCCCGATCGCCGCCCAGACGCCGAGCCGGCGTTCAAGCCCGCCCGCAGGTTGCACTCTGCCCTCTGATTCCATGGCCATTCTCCCGTCCATGAGACGATCCGAAG
>JAKQKF010000021.1 GCA_029560815.1 bacterium | reverse complement strand
CTATATTCGCATCGGTGAGCTGCAGAATCATTATACGGCCTATGGTTCCGACCGCGCCTGGAACAACACCTGGTACGAGGGGCTGCAGTGGCCGGCCGGCTATTTTTATCAGGACAATTCGGTCATCCGCCGCCAGTGGATCGGCTGCGAGGATTTCACCAGCGCGCGTGATGAACATTACAACCACTTTGCCATCACCTTTTCGGAGGGGAACGTCAGCACCGCCCTCTTCCCGGTCGAGCTGAAACAGACCGCCAGGTTCGCCATCCCCACCGTCTATGTCGACGGCGTCGATGTCAGCGCCCCCTACGCTGCGGATGCGGATGAGATCGACGAGAGCATCATTCCCGACCGCATCGTGGTCAATAAGGTCAACAGCCTGATGGGATTGACCATCACCCGCACCATCTACGCCTTCAGCCAGCAGTACCACAACAACTATTTCATCCAGACCTGGAAGCTGGAAAACACCGGCAATGTCGACTATGACGATGAGATCGAACTGAATCGCACCCTCAAGGGGGTTCGCTTCAGCTTCAGCGTCCGCTATGCCGTGAGCCGCGAAGGCGCCAACGCCATCGGCGGCAGCCAGACCTGGGGCAAGTGGAGCTGGGTAACCAGACGCGGCGAAACCTATGCCGACCACTTTGGCGAAAAGATCACCGAGGCCGATCCCATCGTCGACTGGATTCGCTGCGGCTTCTCCTTCGCCGGTCAGAATCCGGTCAATACCTTTGACAACATCGGCGGGCCCTATGTAACCCGCGACGGCCGCCTGACCGCGCCGCATCACGCCGGTATCGCCGTGCTTCATGTCGACAAATCCCCCACCGACCATGCCGATGATCCGGCCCAGCCCAATACCCTCGGCTGGCATGCGGGCGACACCTATCCGGGGGTGAGCAGTTATACCCCGGACGGCGCCGCCTCCATGGATATCCTTTACAGCGTGATCAGCGGAAACGCCTATATGGGACTGGGCGGCACCAACCGCTTCGATGAGACCTATATGGCCACCAATCCCGATCCCAGCACCGTCCATAATGACGGTGGCGGCACCAATGTCTGGGCTTGTTACGGCCCCTGGGATCTGCAGCCCGGAGAGTCGGTCACTATCGTGGAGGTTGAGGGCGTCTCCGGCCTTAGCCGCAAGCAGTGCGAGACCATCGGCACCCGCTGGAAAAAAGCCTATCTTGATCCAGCTGACAAGGGGCCCTTCACTCTTCCGGATGGAACCACAACCGACAACAAGGATACCTACAAGAACCAGTGGGTCTTCACCGGCAAGGATTCCATCCTCGAAACCTTCGGACGCGCCAAGCGCGCTTTTGACGCCGGTTTCCAGATCCCGCAGCCCCCGCTGCCTCCCACCGTGGTGGACGTCAAATCGGGCGGCGACCGCATCACCATCTCCTGGACCGCCAGTCCTTCCGAAAACGACGCCGACTTTGCCGGCTACAAGGTCTTCCGC
>JAKQKF010000011.1 GCA_029560815.1 bacterium | reverse complement strand
AACGCTGGGGCTATGGAATCTCCTCGGTCCGCTTCATCTGCGGCACCCTCGCCATCCACAAGGAGCTTGAGGAAAAGGTGGCCGCCTTCCTCGGCACGGATGACGCCATTCTCTACGCTGCCTGTTTCGATGCCAATGGCGGGGTTTTCGAACCCTTCATGGGGCCGGACAACGCCATCATCACCGACAGTCTCAATCATGCCTCGATCATCGACGGCATCCGCCTGGCCAAGGCCCAGCGCCTGATCTACCAGCATGCCGACATGGCCGATCTCGAGGCCAAGCTGCAAGAGAGCCGAAGCGCCCGCTTTCGTCTCATCGCCACGGACGGAGTTTTTTCAATGGACGGAGATATTGCCCGCCTGGCCGAGATCTGCGATCTGGCGGAGAATTATCAGGCCCTGGTGCTGGTCGATGACAGCCATGCCACTGGCTTCTTGGGCCGGAACGGCCGCGGCACCATCGAGCACTGCGGGGTGCAGGGCCGTGTGGACCTCATCACCACCACCTTCGGCAAGGCCCTGGGCGGGGCCATGGGAGGATGCGTCGCCGGCCACAAAGAGATGATCGACTATCTGCGGCAGAAGAGCCGCCCCTATCTCTTTTCCAACTCGCTCGCCCCGGCCATCACCGGCGCCACCATCGCGGTACTTGAGATGCTTACTGAAACCACCACGCTTCGTGACAAGCTTGAGCGCAACACTGCCTATTTTCGTGAAAAAATGAGCGCCGCGGGCTTTGCCATCCGTCCCGGGGTGCATCCCATCGTGCCGATCATGCTTTATGAGGAGCGCCTCGCCCACGAAATGGCCGACCGGCTGCTAGAAGAGGGGATCTACGTCATCGGCTTCAGCTATCCGGTGGTCGCCAGAGGGGCGGCGCGCATCCGCGTGCAGATCTCCGCGGCCCACGAAACGGAGGATCTCGACAAGGCCGTCTCGGCTTTTACCGCCATCGGCCGGCAGATGGGAGTCATCCAGTGACGGCCAGATCATGAGCGAGATCGCCATCACACGCCGCAAAAGCCGGCAGGTGCAGATTGGGCC
>JAKQKF010000547.1 GCA_029560815.1 bacterium | reverse complement strand
AGCCGTGAGGAGCCCTGGGGTATCGCCACCGATCCTATCCCCGGCCCCGGAGATCGTTTCCTCTATCTCCCGGAAGGCACACCAGCCTGGCACGAGGCGCCCGGCATGGAACCCCAGCAGATCGCCCCTGAATCGGCCGGCACAGCCCCATTCACGGACGTCCGCGCCAACATCGGCCAGCTCGATCACATCGCCTACCGCGTTCCCCTCTCCCACGTCCACCGGACGGCGGAGATGATTATGAAACTAAGCGGTTACTCTTTCGATTCCTGCTATACTGTGGGCGATCAAAATGCCGAGACCATGGTCTTCCGCTGGGGCAGCCGCAAACCCGCCATCGTCGTCTCTTACGGCTGGGACGAGCAGTCGGTAGTCCACGCCTATACGGCCAAATATGGCCCCCGCGTCCATCATACCGCTTATTATACGGATGATCTCCGCACTGTTTTGCAGCGCCAGCAGGAACTCGGACTCACCTTCACCACTGAAGAACTCATCGGCGACGAAACCCGCGGCATCCTGCAGATTTTCGGCACCCCGTCACCAATCAGCCACGAGATCACCGAATATGTTCAGCGTTTCGGTTTATTCACCGGATTTTTTGACAAGGGCAACGTCGGCGAGTTGATGGGGTCGACCAAAGGATTGAGCTGAACTGCGCAAGCTGGTGCGAAAAAGATCAAGACACAAGTGCCGATGCTGACGTAATTCCCCCGCAAGATGCTTCGTATTGGAGCTGTCGCTCTTCAAAACATCGCCCCACCAGTCACCCGCTCAAGCATTTTGCCAGACCACCTCGCCCCCGATCATGGTCAGGGCGACGCTGTTGTCCTGGTTGAGAATGACCAGATCGGCGTCGTAATCCGTTGCGATCCGGCCCTTGCGGTTGCCGAGGCCGATCACGCAGGCGGCCTGGTAACTCGCCGAGGCGGCGGCCTGGGCCGATGTGCAGCCGGTGAAACGCTGGAAGCGCCAGGCCACCTCGGCCAAACCGAGCGCCGAGCCGATGAGGGTGCCGTCGAGATAGCGGGCCGCCCCATCGCGGGATTCATACTCGCGGCCGTTGTAGAGATAGCGCCCCTCCGG
>JAKQKF010000521.1 GCA_029560815.1 bacterium | reverse complement strand
GCTATGCGGCCATCCGCCTATTTCTGCGCAAGAACGGGATCGTACAGGAGTAGCGCCGGAAAGTCATCCACGGCTGCATCAGTGGCCGGCTGTTTCTGCAGGTGAAGGGGATAGAGAGGTAGCCGGATGGGGAGGAAGTACAGACGGCCGCCGTCAGCGGCCGTCCCTGGCGAGATCTGCTATTTGAAGAGGGGGCCGGCCGGCTTCTCCGGCCAGGTCAGAAGCCCGCGCGCCACCCCGGCAGCGAGCTTAAAGCCGAGCATCTTGTAGGCCAGACGAGCGGCACAAAAGGCCGAATTGCGATCCGCCTCGTCATAGGAGAGCTCGACGAGGTCGAATCCCACCACATTTTTCCGCATGAAAATCTTTTCCAGCAGTTCCAGCCCCTCATCCCAGGTAAAGCCCCCCGGCTCGGGTGTGCCGGTGCTGTGGATCACGCTCAGATCGAAGGCGTCGAGGTCCACAGTGACGAAGACCGGATCGGGCAAGGCCGCCAGGGCGGCGTCGACGTCAAAGCGCCGCTTGCGGTAGTCGTGCATGGTGCACACCGGCCAGTTGTGGGCGGCGATGGCCTGCGCCTCCTCGATGCACTGGGCGCGGATGCCGAGCTGCAGGGCATGGGGGGTCATCTCGCGAATGCGTGCCATGACGCTGGCGTGGCTGAGCGGGCTGCCCTCGTACTCTTCGCGCAGGTCGGAATGGGCGTCGAGCTGGATGCAGGAGAGGCGGCCGTACTTTTCGAGCAGGGCCCTGAAGAAGCCGCTGGAGATGGAATGATCCCCGCCGAGAACAACGATGAACTTGTCGTCCCTGAGCAGAGCGCTGCTTTTTTCGTAGAGGGTTTTGATCATCCCCTCGGGACTTTTTGGAATAGCCGGTGCGGCAAGGGTGGTGATGCCCATGCGATAGGGTTCGGCCTTGAGGACCTCGTCGTAGAATTCGACATAGGCCGAGGCCTCGAGGATGGCACGGGGGGCGGCTCCGGTGCCGTGGCCGTAGGAGACCCCGCCCTCATAGGGGAAGGGGAGGACGGCCACGGCTGCGGACTCGTAGGCGGTGAATTCCGGCTCGGGAGCGAGAAAGGGGTTGGCATTCAACCTCATCATGCGCCCGCCAGTTTTTCAATCAGGGCCGGCATATGGCCGACAATCTGCTTGTGGGGGCGGTTCGGACACTGGTCGAGGACGAAGGCGGTCAGGATCGGGAAGATGACGGAGTATTCACCCCAGATCTGCACCAGCTTGTCATCGCCGGTGGAGCGGTATTTGCCCCAGGTGACCGCCTCGCTGAAGGTGCAGGAAGAGAGGCTGCCCTCGCGCTCGACGGCGGTGCCGATTTGCAGGCCGCGATCGGCCCCCTCGAACTCGACGCCGAGGATCTGGCTGATGGTGGGCCCGGTCTGCTGGATAAAATTCTTGGGTCCGCCGCCGCCCAGTTCGACAAAACCGGTGCCGTTGGCGCCGTAGCTGATCGCGGCCGAGTCGAAGATGTCCCTCTGGCCGGAGAGCACCACCGGGTAGCCTTCGCGGTCGGTGCGGGCCAGGTTCATGGCGATGGAGTGGTTCGAGAGCGAGTCCCAGAAAATGGGCACCCCGGCACGGGCGGCGACGGCGACGAAGCTCAGCTCGGGATGGGGGGCGGTCTCGGCGACCCAGAGGCCCATTTCGTAGTTGAACTCCCAGCTGCTCAGAGCCTTACCCTTGAGGCGGTCATAGCGCTCGACGACAAAACGGCGGATGATTTCGTCCTGGGCCTCGAGGGTCTCCTTTTCGCGGATGCCGATATCGTAGATGCGGGTATCCCCGGCGGCGCGCAGCTCGTCGTCATTGGCCAGGGGACTGATGGCCTTGACCGGCAGGCCGAAGGCGAAGTGGAGGTCGTGATAG
>JAKQKF010000517.1 GCA_029560815.1 bacterium | reverse complement strand
ATGAGCGCCATTGGCAAATACCTCTCCGATACGGCGGCCGAAAAGATCCGCCAGGCCATCGATGAGGCGGGGGGCAACGAGGTCTTTTTCATCGGCTACACCGAGGAGGATCTGATCGTCCACGATGTCGCCGTGGCGGCGCGCGGCCACAAGACGGCCGTGCCGGTCATCACCCAGCTCGCCGCCGAGGCCGATGTGGTCATCCACAATCATCCCTCAGGCCATCTCACCCCTTCCGAGGCCGATCTCTCCATCGCCGCGGGCCTTGATCCCTTCAGCGTCGCTTTCTATATCGTCGACAACCAGGCCGAGCGGATCTATGTGGTGGTGGAGCCCTTCGCCAAGCGGGAGATCGTCCCTCTCGATGAGGAGAGCCTGGTCAACCTGGTGCAGGCGGGAGGACCGGTCTCGCGCGAGCTCTCCGGATACGAGGTCCGGCCCCAGCAGGAGGAGATGATCCGCGCAGTGACCGAGGCCTTCAACCGGGAAAAAATCGCCACCATCGAGGCGGGCACCGGCACGGGCAAGACCCTCGCCTATCTCATCCCGGCGATCCGCTGGGCCCTGCAGAACAAGGAGCGGGTGGTGGTCTCGACCAACACCATCAATCTGCAGGAGCAGCTGATCCGGAAGGATATTCCTTTCCTGCAGAAGGTGCTGCCGGACGAGTTCACCGCGGTGCTGGTCAAGGGGAGGGGCAATTACGCCTGTCTGCGCAAGGTGTACGACCTCGCCGGGGAACTCGACCTGCAGAGCGACGAGGAGGAGCAGGAGGAGCTCAAGCAGCTGATCGACTGGGCGCGCGGCTCCAGCGACGGCAGCAAGGCCGATCTCAATTACATCCCGCGCGAGCAGGTCTGGGAGAAGATCGGCTCGGAGAGCGACACCTGCACCCGCAGCCGCTGTCCCTTCTTCCGCGACTGTTTTGTCAACAAGGCGCGGCGCCACGCCGCCCGCGCCAACATCCTGGTGGTGAACCATCATCTCCTTTTCGCCGACCTCTCGATCCGCTACCAAATCGGGTCGGTCAGCGAGGCCGCGGTACTGCCGCCCTATTCCCGCATCATCTTCGACGAGGCCCATCACCTCGAGGATGTGGCCACCAACTATTTCGGCGATCGCGTCACCCGCGCCGGCATCATGCGCATCCTCAGCCGCCTGCACCGCCAGCAGAAGCAGCTCTTCAAGGGCCATCTCCACACCGTGCTCTACAAACTGCGGCGCAAACGCGGCCAGATCGATGAACATCTGCTTGTGAAAATCGAGGAGAGCGTAACGGGCCGGCTGGTGCCGGAAGTGGCCGCGCTGCATGAGGCCACCCAGATGTTGATGGACCACATCTTCGAGGCGGTCAAGGGATTCGCCCAGGAAAATCAGGGCTATGAGATCAAACAGCGGCTGGTGCCCGCGGTGGTGCAGTCGCTGCTCGTCGACAGCGGCCTCAGCCGTCTGCTCCAGGAGTACACCTCGAGCATGCTCGAGCTTTCGGCAGGACTCGCCGCTCTGACGGGACTGCTGAACAAGCTGCAGAGTGGGGCTGATGATGATTTCGCCTCGGTGGTGATTGAGATCAAGGCCTCCTCCGACCGTCTGGCCGCCGCAGCTGCAGTGATCGGAGAGGTGGTCTTCAAACAGGATGAGGAGAGCATCCGCTGGATCGAAGTCCGACCCGGCTACAA
>JAKQKF010000515.1 GCA_029560815.1 bacterium | reverse complement strand
TTTTGATCAATTCGATCGCGACCGCTATGGGGTTATTCTGGGCTCCGGCATTGGCGGCATGCAGGTTTTTGAGCGGGAGTGCCAGGTCCTTTTCGAGCGCGGGCCCGGCCGCGTCAGCCCTCTCCTCATTCCGATGCTCATTCCCGATATCTGCCCCGGCCTGATCGCCATCCGTCATGGCCTGACGGGGATCAACTACACCACTGTCTCCGCCTGCGCCTCCGCAGCCCATGCCATCGGGCTGGCCTGTGCGCATATCCGCCTTGGCGAGGCGGAGGGCATTCTCGCCGGCGGCTCTGAAGCTCCGATCAACCGCATGGGTATAGCCGGCTTCAATGCGATGCATGCCCTCTCCACCCGCAACGATGAGCCCGGACGCGCCAGCCGGCCCTTCGACCTTAACCGCGACGGTTTCGTCATGGGCGAAGGCGGCGCCGTTCTTCTGCTCGAAGAGCTGGAGCACGCCAGACGGCGCGGCGCAAGGATCTACGCGGAGGTGGGTGGTTATGGTTTCAGCGCTGATGCCAACCACATCACCGCTCCTGATCCCTCCGGCGACGGCGCCGTGCGCTCGATGAAGGGCGCGCTCAAGAGTGCGGGAGTCGCACCCGAAGCTGTCGACTATATCAACGCCCACGGCACCTCCACGCCGCTCAACGACAAGACCGAGACCCTGGCGATCAAAAAGCTCTTCGGTGATCACGCCCGGCAGCTCTCGATCAGTTCCTCCAAGTCGATGCTGGGCCATCTCCTCGGCGCCTCCGGAGCAGTCGAGGCTATTGCCACGATCATGTCGATCCAACGCCAGATCGTCCACCCGACGGCAAACCTTGAAACGCCGGATCCTCTCTGCGATCTTGACTATACTCCTCACCGGGCAAAAGAACGCAGGGTGGAAGTGGCTCTCTCCAACTCGTTCGGTTTCGGCGGACATAACGTCACTCTGCTCTTCAGGAGGATCGCCGAATAGGGGTGCGGGCTCTCCTTTTTTATCCTCTTCATTCCTTGCGCCGGAAAAGCCCGGCGGCAACTCTGCGGAACTGCCATTTGCTGGAGAATCTATGCAGTGGTTGAAAGTCCCCTGGTCCAAGCTTCTCAAAACGCGCCGCGAAGTTAAAACGCCGCAGCTCGAAGAGCTGATGCGCATCATCAACTACCGCTTCCATGATCAGTCCTTGCTGATCCAGGCCCTCAAACATCGTTCCTATCTTGTCCATACCGGCGAAGACCGCCTGCAGTCCAATGAACGTCTCGAGCTTCTCGGCGATTCGGTCCTCGGACTGGTGGTGACCGAGAATCTCTACACCGAATTTCCGGATGAGGAGGAGGGTGTGCTGACCAATTACAAATCCCTTCTCGTCAACCGGGTCAATCTAAGCCGCGTCGGCCGCGATTTCGATCTGGGCAAGTATCTGCTGCTCAACGATTCCGAGGAGCGTGCCGGGGGGCGGGCGCGTGATTCCATTCTCTCCGACGCGGTCGAGGCCCTGATTGGAGCGATGTACCTGGATGGCGGACTCGAACCGGCCCGCAAGATGATCCACAGGCATATCGTAACTGGACTCTCCTCCCTGCTGGAGGAGACCCAGTACAAGAATTTCAAAAGCCTGCTGCTGGAATTCTGCCAGCGTGAGAACAAGACCGGCCCGATCTATATGGTTGAGAATGAGGAGGGCCCGGATCACAACAAGATCTTCACCGTCGCTGTCTTTATCAACGGCAGCAAGCATGGCTCCGGCACCGGCACTTCCAAAAAAGTGGCCGAGCAGCACGCTGCCGAGGAGGCCCTGAATCTTCTCTATCAGAAGCAGGAGAAATCGAAAGCATGATGAACTATTATCTGACCGAGATGCAGGCAACCCTGCAGCAGCTGGCGCGTGAATTTGCGGCCGGTACCATCGCGCCGGCGGCGGCTGAATACGACCGCAGCGCCGAATTTCCCTGGCCCATCGTCCGCGAGATGGCGCGCATGGACTTTTTTCGCCTGTGGATCCCGGAGGAGTACGAGGGCATGGGTGGCGGCATTACGGAGATGGCCCTGGTCACGGAAGAGTTCTCCAGGGCTTGCGGCGGTATCGCCCTGGCCATGGCCGGCACGGCGCTCGGCACATTTCCGATTCTTATCGCCGGAACAGAGGAACAGAAACGCCGCCATCTGCCCGTGCTCGCCGCCGGCGAAGGGCTCGCCGCCTTTTGCCTGACCGAACCGGAGGCGGGTTCGGACGCGGGAGCGATTCAGACCACTGCCCGGCTCGAGGGCGACCACTATATCCTCAACGGCACCAAACATTTCATTACCAACGGGGGCGTGTCCCGCTACTACACCGTCATCGCCACCACTGATCCCAAACGCGGGGCCCGCGGCGCTACCGCCTTTCTCGTCGAGGAGGGGACACCGGGATTGATCTTTGGTAAAAAAGAGGACAAGATGGGCATCCGCGCCTCGGCCACCTGCGAGGTGGTCTTTCAGGACTGCGCGATCCCGCGGGAGAATCTGCTCGGCAAGGAGGGGATGGGCTTTGTCATCGCCATGAAAACCCTCGACCGCTCGCGTCCCGGCGTGGCCGCCCAGGCGGTCGGCATTGCTCAGGGTGCTCTCGACCATGCCGTGCGCTATGCCCGCACCCGCCAGCAGTTCGGCCAGCCCATATCCGCTTTTCAGGGCATCCAGTTCATGCTCGCCGACATGGCCACGCAGGTGGAAGCTGCGCGCGCGCTGGTCTACGCCACAGCGCGCATGATCGACGCCGGCGCCAGGGATTACGGCCGCGAATCGGCGATGTGCAAGCTGCTGGCCGGAGACGTCGCCATGCGCGTCACCACCGACGCCGTGCAGATTTTTGGCGGCTATGGCTATATGAAGGACTATCCGGTCGAAAAATATATGCGCGACGCCAAGATCACCCAGATCTATGAAGGCACCAACCAGATCCAGCGCGGCGTGATCGCGCGCCACGTCATCAAGGAATCCGCCGGCGGGGTCTAGCAGCACGGCCGCTGCTCCCGCGGCGCCACCAGATTATGAATCAGGATTTCTTTCAGACCATCGCGGGCGCGGCCGAATCCACGCTCAAGATCAAGGGCTCCCGGTTCCTCGGCTTCGCCGCACCTGCGGCTGGGCGCGAGGAGGCGGAGGCCTTTCTCGCCGGACTGCGCAAACGTTTTTTTGATGCCACCCACCACTGCTATGCCTGGCGCCTGGGGAGCGGCACCGGGGAGAACAGCCGCTTTTCCGATGACGGCGAACCCTCCGGCACGGCGGGCAAACCCATCCTCCAGGTCATCACCGGACGCGATCTCACCAACCTTGTCATTGTCGTTGTACGCTACTTCGGCGGTACCAAACTCGGCACCGGCGGACTCGTCCGCGCCTACTCAGAGAGCACTGCGCTGACGCTGGAGCAGGCTGGCGTCCGGCGCATCTGGCTGACAAGATCGCTGGAGCTGGCGGTGGGGTACGACCATCTCAATGCGGTGATGAAGCTGATCGAACGGCACGGGGCCGCAATCGAGGAATCGGAGTACGGGGAGGAGGTACGCCTGAAACTGGCCCTGCGGCTCCAGGAAGCCGAACCTTTCCGCGCCGAAGCTGTCGAGATGACCCACGGGCAGATCAGATTCTGATCCCGCCCGCTCCGGCCAAAGTATATAGTCATAAAACCCGGTACCCGCTCCGGCCATGAGCGGGGAGGGTAGCGATGTAAACGATCAAGGAGAGCAGATGTTCTGCTACAACTGTAAAAGTGAAATCCAGGTGGAGGGCAAGCCCGGCCGGCAGCAGCTCTGCAGCCGGTGCAGCAGCTACCTGCACTGCTGCCGTAACTGCCGCTTTTATGATCCCCTGGCCTATCATGGCTGCCGCGAACCCCAGGCGGAGTGGGTAAAAGAGAAAGAGATGGGCAATTTTTGCGACTATTTCAGCGCTGCCGGTCAGCCGGCTGAAAAGGACAGCAAGGCGGAGCAAGCCCGCCGCAGGCTTGATGCGCTCTTCGGCTCAAAAAGAAGTGACGGAGAAGGGTGAGCCGGCAGAAGCGGGCCGTACATCCGGTCGGGATGAGCCTCGCGCGCGGCGGCGCGGGGGGGCCTCGGCTGCGGTACCGAGGTCGGCGATGAAAACGACCCCGGCAGGGAAGAACCCGGCGCGCCGCGGTGCGGGGGGCTGCTTTTTAACTTGAAATTGGCATCCGGATTGGCTATTTTTACAGCAGACAGTCAGAGATAAGTGCGGCAGGATGGCCCTGGGGCCTAAACGAGGACGCAGCTGGGAGATGAAAAAAGTGAACATCAAGATCACGCGGACACTGGCAGTGCTTATTCTGATGGCGGCCCTGTTCGTACAGGGCTGTCTCACCACCGCGAAGCAGACCCTGCCGTTTAATACCCGGACGCCAAAAGTCGCTCTGGTTCTGGGCGGGGGCTCATCCAGAGGATTCGCCCATGTGGGTGTCATCCGCGCCCTGGAGCAGGAAAAGATCCCGATCGACATGATCGTCGGCACCTCGGTCGGGAGCCTGATCGGCGCTATCTACTCCGCCAATCCCAACAGTTTCGAACTGGAGTGGCTCGCTTTCGAGCTGGAGAAGGACGATATTTTTGACTTTTCGCTCCTCTCCTCCAAGACCGGGCCGGTCAAGGGCAACAAGCTGGAAAAATTCGTGACCGAGCACGTCAAGATCAAGAACATCGAGGAGATGAAGATCCCCTTTTACGCCATGGCTGTCGATCTCAACACCGGCGAGTCGGTGGTTCTTGAAAAAGGGCCGGTTGAGCTGGCGGTGCGCGCTTCGGCTTCCATCCCCGGCATTTTCACGCCGTTGAGTATCAATGACCGCATCCTGGTCGATGGCGGCGTCAACGGCAGCATCGCGCCCGAGACCGCGCGCGAAAAGGGGGCCGATATTGTCATTGCGGTCAATATCGGCAAGGACATCACCAATTATGAGACCGGGAACATCATCCAGATTACCCTGCAGGCGATCGACATCATGGGCAAAAGGATCGATGAGTACAAAAACCGGCAGGCCGACGTTCTCATCGAGCCGGAGGTGGGCAATGTGGGCACAATGGATTTTTCCAAAAAGAAAGAGCTGATGATCGCCGGCATGGAGGCGGGCCAGAAGGCGATACCTGCGATTAAAGCGGCGATCGACAGGTGGTACACCACCCCCGTGGCGCAAAAATGATTTCGGCGCAGGGCGGCTGCTCAACGCTCATCACAAGGCGAATTTCCTGGCGGCCATCTGGTGGATGAACTCTACCGTTGCTTCGATGCCGAGAAAAGACGAGTTGATGCAGAGATGGTAGGACTCCACCGCCCCCCAGATCTTGCTGGTGAAATGGTTATAAAAGGAGGCGCGCTGCTTGTCGGTTTTCGTGATGAGCTCTCCGGCTTTGCCCGCCGCCAGATTGAAGCGTTTGGAGACCCGGCTGATCCTGTCATCCAGATCCGCGCAGATGAAGAGATGAAAAGCGCGCGGATGACTCTGCAGGATATAATCTGCGCAGCGGCCGACGAACAGGGCGGAATCCTTGCCGGCGATTTCGCGGATCACATCGGCCTGGATTCTGAAAAGGGTCTCGTTACTCAGGTAGAAATCGGCATAATACTCCTCCACCGGGATGCCTCGCAAGCCCAGCACGCCACCGAAGAGGCTGAACCGCCTCCTTTCATCCATCTGTTCGAATAACTCCTCTTTCAAGCCACTCTGCTGCGAGGCGAGGCGGATGAGCTCCTTGTCGTAAAAGGAGATTCCGAGCTCCCCGGCCAGCTTACGGCCGATCTGGTGGCCGCCGCTGCCGAATTGCCGCCCGATGGTGATGACAAAGTTATCCTTCATAAGAGCTCTCTCTCCTTGATGGACAGCGTCCGGCCGGATCCACGGCAGTGCCGTGCAACCGTCAGGAAAATTTTGTACGGAGCCGCACCGGCCGCCCTGCTCTCGGCCTTGAGGACAAGTGTGCGGCGGCCCGCGTCAGAGCAGCCTTTTCACCTTGCCGCCGACCTCGGTCATCGATTCGCCGGGAATGAGGCGGATTTCCAGGTGATGGCGCAGCAAGTTGTTGCCCTCCTCCTCGATGACCGCCACGCACCGGCGGAACATCGCATAGTCTTCCAGACCATAGAGCTGAAAGAGCCGCCAATCCTGGTCGCCGGGGGCGGGCAGGCCGGCGGCGTCGCTCGCAAAGCCCTGCAGGTAGTGGGCGCCGATGCCGATCCAGCGCCCGTGGATGATGCGCCACTGCCTGTCGAGCAGGGCGTTGGTCTCGTCGTGCTCCTCCTTGCTCAGCTCCAGGCTCCGCTTCATGCCGACTTCACGCCGCCGCACCGCGGCCATCATCAGCTTGACGTCGCCGCCTCCCCTGCTTCTGTTAAATCTCCTGATATACCAATAGCTAAAACCGGCCATGCCGGCCAGCACCAGGAGGGTTATGATCCATTCCATCACGGGCTCCTCGAAAGTGGGTGGACTGCATGGCGTAAATTAGGCGATTCGGGCCTCAAGTGCAAGCGAATTTTTGATAACTCTCGTAAAGTTAGCGGCTTCCGGAGCATCCCGGCAGCGGCTGCAAGAGATTATTTACGCAGTCGCCTGCTTTTTTTGTACTATGAAGTACGGAAATAACGCTCTTTTCCTCCATCACACCACCATACTTGTTTCGGGGCCTGGCATGTGTAAATCGTATCGGAGGCTGCTCCAGCTCGCTCTTCTCATCCCCATCGCACTGCAGGCGCAGATCTGGGATAAAAGCTTCGGCATCACCGTGCATACCAGCGCGGTCAAATTTCTAGGTGATGCGCCCGACCGCGCCGCTGTGGGCTCAGCCACCGGGCTCGGTCTGAAATACGGCCTCAGCCGCCATGTCGTGCTGGAGGGCTCCCTGGGCTATGGCAGCTTCAAACCGAGCAGGGAGGGATCCCGCTGGCAGAAAGATCCTGATGAGATGCACCGCACTTTCATCTTTCCGCTGACGGCCGGGGCCCGGATCACCGCCAGCAAGAATGGCGCAGTCAAACCTTACCTCACGGTCGGCACCGGCATCCTCTTCTGGGACCTGCGCTACCTGACCGGAGAGAAAGTGACCTTCTGGGGCGACCACTACTGGCGCTGGGGTGATCGCGTCAGCGGCTGGCGCAAGAACGGCCTGCTCTACGAGGGACTTGGGCTCGAACTCTATCCCCATCCGGCCCTCTCCATCGATTTGCAGGCGCGATTTGCCAGCCTGCTTCATCTCCGCCGTGACAACGTCGGCCAGGATGACATCAATTCACAGTACCTCCAGGCGCTGGCCACCGTTACCTGGTACATCAGCTATCAGCAGGACCGCGACCGGGACGGCATCGTCGACCGCCTCGATGCCGATCCCCTCCATGCGGAGGACCTGGACGGCTTTCAGGACCTCGACGGCGCTCCGGATCCGGACAATGACAATGACGGCGTGCCCGACGTAAGAGACCTTGCCCCGCTGATTCCGGAGGACCTCGATGGCTTCCAGGATGAGGATGGCATCCCCGATCCCGACAACGATCTGGACGGCATCGCCGACGCCCAGGACCTCTGTATCAACGCACCCGAGGATTTCGACCAGTTTGAGGACGAGGACGGCTGCCCCGATCCGGACAATGACCAGGACGGCATCGAGGATGCCCTCGACGCCTGCCCCGGCAAGGCTGAGGACCACGACGGCTTCGAGGACCAGGACGGCTGTCCTGACGTCGACAATGATGGCGATCTGATCGTCGATCTGGTCGACAAGTGCCCCGACCAGCCCGAGACCGTCAACGGCTATATGGACGAAGACGGCTGCCCCGATTCCGATACGGATGGTGATGGCATTCCCGATGAGCGCGACAAGTGCCCGCGCGATCCCGAGACCATGAACGGCTTTGAGGACGAAGACGGCTGCCCGGACGACCGGCGGATCGCCCAGGCCGAAGAGAGCGGCACCGCCCTGGTCCTGCAGGGAGTCAACTTTGCGACAGGCAAGGCCGATCTGACCGCCGAATCCCTGCCCGTGCTCGATGATGTGGCCAATTCCCTGCTGCTCGAGCCCGCCGCGATTGTGGAAATCCGCGGCCATACCGATAATGTCGGCAAAGCGGCGGCCAATCAGCTGCTCTCGGAGCGCCGGGCCGAGTCGGTCCGGCGCTACCTGATCAGCAAGGGGGTGAAAGAGGAGCGCATCACCGCGATCGGCTTTGGCCACCGCTATCCCGTCGCCGATAACAAGAGCGCCGAGGGACGCGCCCGCAACCGCCGCATCGAGTTCATCAGAGTGAAATAGATCTCTCGCACCAAGACAAAAATGCCTGTCCCGGCACGCCGGGACAGGCATTTTTTTTATATAACCCTATAGGTCGGGCGGCGGAATCAGGTCTCCTGCACCACCTCGGCATTGGTGACATCCCCTTCGATGCGCGCATCTTTGCCCAGCACCACCTTGACCTTGACCGCATCTTCCAGCACGATGATATCCCCTTCGACCACGGAGCCCTCACCCAGCCGGATAGTCAGAACCTGTTCTCTGGCGTGGCTGCCCTTGGCGTCCTTGACCAGGATATCCCCCTTGACCAGGGAGGCGTTGGCGAGCTCGATATTGCCGTTGAAGAGAGTCAAATCCTGCTCGACCGTAGCGTTGTCCATCTTGATGTTGCCGTTGATGATGGAGACGTCGCCTTTCACCAGGCTGCCGGGCTGGAGGGTGATCGTGCCGTTAACGGTCATCAGATCTTCCTTCGCCCTTGAATTCCGTCCCAGCTCGATCTCGCCGTTGACCGCCTGCAACTCGCGGACGGTTGAATTTTGTCCGACGCGGATGGCGCCATTGACCGTGCGGCATCCGCCGCGGATTACACAGTCGTTGCCGATGGTGATGGTGCCGTTAACAGTGTTGATGCCGCTGTCGCGGCGTTCGCCGTCCTGAACGTAGATACTCTTGTTGATCGACGAATCGCATCCCGCCATAAAGGCCAGGAGCAATGTCAGGCTGAGTGTTCGAGCGGTCGTTTTCATCACGTAGCCCTCACAAGTTCCGGTAATAGTGTGTGGCTTGCCTGTTCCTGTTTACGTGACGAATCCCTGCAGGTTACATTTTTTTTCTTCTTTTTCTGCGCTGGATGAACTCGGGAGCTTCCTTGATGCTCTTGAAGAGGATGGGAAGCGAACGCACGGCAGCGCGCCAGCCGGTCCGTTTGAACGGGGCCGACTCTGTACCGATGGTATCAAAGCCCTTCTCGGCAGACTGCAGGGTCTCGTAATTGCGGAAGAGCCGGCCCCAGTGGGAGCTGAGGGCCGCCGCCATCTTGCGTTTGGCGAATAGGGGGTACCAGAAGCTGTCGTGATAGGTCACCGAGGCGATATACGACCAGGGCGCGAGCACGGTCTTCAGAGTCCATTCAAGCGGTTTTTTCAGAGGGCCCCAGTAGATCCGGTGCTGCATGCGCGAGGCGAAGGTCATCTTTTTAAAGGGGCCGACAAAATGCCAGTTTTCGTGGCCGGCCTCCTCGTCGCCGACGATTTCGATCTCGCGCGGATCGCCGCAGCCCAACCCGGCCTCATGCGCGAGACGGATATACTTGATTGAGAGGGGATCGAAGCCCATCAGCTTGGCGGAGATGGCGTCGATGGCGACCATATCGGAACTGGCCAGGAGGATATCCTTGACGTGGGGGGTCATGCAGCGCGGTCCCGGGCCATCCCCGGCGAAAGTCCCGTCCATCACGGCAAGCACCCCCTTGTGGATCTTTTTCTGGATGCGCAGGAGGTCGACGAGGGTCTCGTGGATGACCGGATGGGTCCAGTGCCGCCGTTCGTTGAGCAGTCCGCCGAAGGCGTTCTTCATCGCCCCGGTCGTGGTGGTGAAGATGTGGGTTTTGATGGTGGGCAGATGGATGATATTTTCGCCGATGAGTCTTTTCGGGATCATAAAGCCGTCCCTGTAGACCTGGTTCAGGCAGAGGAACTGCTCCGTCAGATCTCCGACCGCCTCGCGGATGTCGATCCACTCCTCGTCTTCGTAGAGGTGGATATTGCGCAGGCCGAAGGCCTCGATCACATTAACCTGTTTGTTCTCGCGTTCGCCGAGGTGGGCGTCGATGACCACCGTGCGGTTGTGGCAGGCGTGAATCCGGTCGCGAACAAAACCATCGCTGAGCAGGGAGCGGATCACTCCTTCAAGCTGCCAGGGTGTGGTCGAGCTGCCCGGAAAGAAGTAATGCCAGGAGATATTGATCTTGAGGGCAGTGTCGGCCTCGCGGTCGAGCACCTGCTGATAACCGGCCAGGTTCATCAGCCGGTGATAGTCGGCGAAGACCGAAGCGGGCCTGGTTTTGACGACGGCGACGCGGCTGTTTCCCATACACGGCCACCCTTTCACCTGAAAAAATTAGAGAACAAACTGCACCCGGTCCTGGGGCGTGCGGCAGTCCATGTCAGTGCCGCGGTCCCGGTGATCGGCGATCTCGGCGGCCACGCCGATGGCCCGGCCGTAGAGGAACTGGGTGAAACTGAGGTCCTGCACCATCTTGCTGGTCAAGCGGCCCTCCTGCAGGTCCTTCCAGACCAGCTTGAGGATGATGACAGCCAGGACGGCATCGATGTTGACGCAAAAGATGTTGCGGGTCGCGCCTTCGAAGAAGAGTTCCTCGACGAGGTGGTGGTAAAAGTCGAGGAAAAGATTCCGGATGCCGCGCTTGTCAAACTCGCCGCGGATATACTGCTCGCGCGGATCGATGTTGACATCGTTGCCCTTGAAAACCGGATGGTTGATGCAGGGGATGCGCGCGTACTGGAGCTCACCGCTCTCCTTTTCGTTCTTTTTATAGTCCCGGTAGGCGCGGGCTGCGGTGTTGGCCATTTTTTTGAGGTCCAGGCCGTGGTCCGGGCTGCCCGGGTCGGCGAGTCCGTTTTTGAACTGCTCGAGCAGATAGCCGACGGCCTCAAAGCCGTTGCCGCCGTGCGCCAGGCCGGTGTTGGTGAGGAAACCGAGAAAGGCGGTGGCGATATGGTTGCGGGCGCTCACCGATTCCTTGGCCCCCTTGGCAGAGAGGGTGCCGGGACCGTTGGTAAGAGTAAGGCCGATCAGGGCCTTGAACTCGAAGAGTTCGCTCTCGGTCGGCTTGCGGTTAAATAGCACGGAAAAGGCGTTTTCGGTGAAACTGCTGCGCAGGTTGCTCACCTTGGCGTCGATGAGTTCGTGCCAGTGGCTGTTGTTCTTGCGGTCAATGACTGAGTAAGCGACAATGCGCGAGATGATGTAAAAATAGGTCACCGCGTCTTCGGCCACCTGGCGGCTGATCCGTTTTTCGAGCATCGGTTTCCAGAACATGGAGATGGCGATGCCGGCGAGGAAAAACTCATAGTTGTCGCGAATCTGCAGCCCCTTGCTCTCGGCCAGCTGGATGATGTGCTGGATCACCCGGATGGGGAAGGATTTTTTCGGGCAGCGTTTGATCTCTTTGAGCAGGAGCTCGGAGACCGGGGTTTTACGCACCGGTGCGCTGGTGAGCAGCTCGGTGGTGATGAAGATATCGAGGGCGGCGGGGAAATCGGTGGTGCGCTCGTCGATTTCGAACTCGCGGATCATGTTGATGAGAATACGCGTCGCCTCGCGCGCGCGCGCCAGAAAAGGCTTGTCGCCGATCAGGGCGATCTGGGAGCCGATGTAGGCGTTGGGTGTACAGCCGTTGGCGCGGGCCAGGTCGACCAGGTCCATGCGCCGCTCTTCTATCTTGAGGAAGAGGTTGAGCAGGATGTTGATGGTGGGGATATCGGCCGGATCGGGCATCACCTTGGCCAGGGAGAAGTAGATGTTCTCCTCCATGGTATAGTTGGAGAGCTCGAGGATCGATTTGCCGTGCAGTTCCGAGACCTGGGTTTTGGGATCCATGCGCGAGGCGCCCGATTTGTCGGCCATGGACTGGCGCAGATAGTTGGCCCCGACCTGGATGTTGATCTCGCGGATCTGGTGGTCATAGGGTGACATTGCTCTGACCACGGGGGTGTCCAGTTCCGGGGGGAGCGCCAGCCAGTTATCGCTGATCCAGAGTTTGAGCGAAAGGTCGCCGCTGGAGGCGAAATCGGGCGCTTCATCGATCGCCTCGAAGACGGCCTTCATCGCCTCGGGGAAGTGCTGGATCGAGGAGACGCGCACGCCGCGCTTGCTCACCCGGGGGTTGTCGGGATCGTAGGCGGGCACGCCGAAATAGTCGTCGAACCACTGCTCCTTGGAGATGGCGTCATCGCCGGCGCCGGCCAGGGCGCCGGCGTGGCCGCATGAGCGCTGGATATCCTTTTTCCAGCGGCCGGTGACGCAGACGACGATGGGTTTGTTAAAGCCGAAGCGGCGCTCCTTGATCCAGTCCAGAGCCTGTTTTTCATAGTAACCGCCCGGCTCGACGTAGAGGGCGATCGCCTTGGTGCGCGGATCGTTCTGGGCGGCGTAGAGGAATTCGGGCAGGGCGAAATGGATATAGACATCCTTTCCCGAACTGACGGCGGTGCTGAGGCCGAAGCCGGCAGTGCGCAGGTACTCGGCGATGGTGGTGGTAAAATTGCCCGAGTTGGAGTGGATGGCCACCGAGCCCTGGCGCAGGGCCTCCTCGGGATGGTCGCCGGCGAGGGCGCCGCCGACGCGGACATGGTCCCAGACGTTGGCCACGCCGAGGCAGTTGGCGCCGATGACGTCGACGCCGGCCTCCTGGCAGACGAAGCGGATGTTACGCGAATCGCGCGTCGGCACCTTTTCGGTGACGATGACGATGCGTTTGAGAGCCTCGTTATAGGTGACCAGCTCCGCCACTGACTGGCCGACCGCGGCGGGGGGCAGATAGATGACGCCGATATCAAAAAAGATGCCGCTCTGGATCACATCGCGGATACTGCTGTAGACCGGGATATTGCCGGCCCTGGTCTCGAGGGAACCCTTGCGGCCGTACTGGACGCCGGCGACAATATTGCCGCCGCTGTATTCATGCGAGACCGGAGTGACCTTGCGGCTCTCGTTGCCGAGGATATTAATCACACAGACTTTGGAGGTTTTAGTGACCAGCTCTTCCAGGGAATGGATGCCGACAAAATAGGGAAAGGGTTTCGTCTTCTGCTGTCTCATCGCTCACGCCTTCTTCTTTTCGTATTCTTTTTTGCCCTTATCGGCCCACCACCGGTCGATCCGCTTGGCGTACTCCAGCACCTGGATCATCGAGGTGTCGTAGCCGAACATCTTGTAGGGGAGTTTGAGGGTGTCGAGGATATCCTTGGCGTAAAACATCCCCTTGATCAGATTGGGGCCGCCGCGGCCGACCACGACGTAGACCGGCTGGGGGCCGTGGGCGGCCACATGGTCGCGCAGGGCATCAAAGATACCTTTGAAAGTGACGTAAATGTCGGTGTTATTGGCTTTGCCGCCGATGATGAGCAGCACGTTGGCGCGGCTGAGCCAGCTCTTGAAGACGATGCGGCCGATGTCATACATCTTTTCGTAGGGCGGATTGCCGCCGAAATCCGAGGCGAAAATGGCGGAACTGCCGAGGGTCTCCGTGGCCGCCGAGTTGGCGCCGCCCCCGAACATGAAGGGGATGATCGTGCCGGTGGGATTGAGCTCGAGCACGTCGCTCTGACCCTGATAGGTGCGCAACTGGTTGATCTGCGCCTCAAAAGGGGTGATATCGGACTGGAAGACGGTCCGGGGGAGGCCAAGGCGCTTCCAGGCGGGGTTGTCCTGATCAAAGGCGGCCTTGAGATCGCAGGCCACCGGGACGATGCGATTGTCCTGCCGGGCCATACGGATCGGATTGAGCTCCAGGGTGGTCAGGCCGTAATTGTCATAGAGTCCCCAGAGTTTGGGCAGATTCGCCACCAGAGGCGAGATAAAGGCCTCCGGGCAGCCGGTGTCCATGAGGGCGTTGGTGACGTCGAAGGATTTGAGGCCGATGAAAGGATCGATCCAGGTGAGCTTTTTTTTATCTTCGGGCAGGGATTCGATATCCACGCCGCCCCAGGGGCTGATGGTGAAGATCGGTTTGCGGTGCAGGGTCGAGGCGGTGATACTGAAATAGACTTCGATCTCCGAAGGGATGAAGGCCTCATAGGTGACGCCGTTGGCCTCCACGCTTTTGGATCCATATTGATGGGTGGCAAAATAGAGGTCGCGCTTTGCCAGCAGGGCATCGTGAACGTTGTCAACGATGCGGATCAACCCGGCTTTTCCCTTTTTGCCGACGCCGCCGCTGAAGAAAGGTTTGATAACAATTTTTTTATGGGCATTGAGGAGGTTCTGAATTTCCTCTTTGGTGGCATCGGCAGTGAGGAAGGGGGCATAGGGGAACTCCACCAGTTCCAGCAGCTGCGCGCCGTACTTGAGTCCGGAAATCTGCATGACGCCTGCCTGATTCTATTGAGATTGAATTGGTTTTCGCACAGAGGAGGGGAGTTCAGTGGAAGGGCATGGCCAGGCCTCTTTTCTTCTCTCTCGTTGGCCTCTGTGAGAGTAGTTTTTCAGCGGATAGTTTACATAATCCCCGGCTGAGAAGCAAGGCAAAAAAAGCGGCGGTCAGCGGTTGATGATGCGGTTGTCTCCGATGCGTTCGGTGCGGCCGGTATGGTCGAACCAGTTGAGCAGGGGCACGGCATATTTGCGCGTTGTGCCCAGCAGTTCGCGGAACTCGCTCACTGAGATCTCCTCCCTGCCGGCGGCGTACTCTTGCAGACGGCGGTCGGCCTCAGTCAGGGCGCTGTGCAGGAAGTAGAGATCGCCTTCGAGCCGGAAAATACGCCCCATGCCCTGCAGCGCGCCGAGGAGGCGCCGGAGCTCATGGGCGGAGAGGCCCAGCTCCCGGCCGAGTTCCGCTTCGTCGGGGGGAGAGAAGGGGGCTGCGGCGAGCAGCGCAGTGATGCGCTCCACGATCTTTTCGTCGGCAGCGCCGAGACGGATGGTGTGGCCGGCGAGCTTGACCCACTGCGGCTGCTCCAGCACGCGCTGCCCGGCCACAAGGGCGGCCAGGGCCTGGTCGAAGAGTTTGGGCGCGACCCCGCCGCCCGCCTGGGCCCGCAGCTCGGCTTTGCTCATGCCCGGCTTGAGGGGCTCACGTTTGTGAAAGGCCTCAAGTGATGACTCAAGCAGCTCCTGGAGCTGGGCGAAGCCGTCGCGGTGGACGTAGAGGCTTTTGGCGCCGGCGCCGAAGGCGAGGATTTCCCCCCTCTCCAGGCCGCCGGCCAGCAGCGCTTCAGTCTGCTCCTGCTCCAGTCCGCAGCGCGCGGCGATCTCTTGACCGTTCTGCAGGGCGAAGGGATTGGATAGCAGGGCGGAGGTGATCATCTCCATCGGATCGGGATGCTCGAGGGCCTTGAGATGTTCAAGCACTTTTTTGTCGAAGCGGCGGTGGACGGCCGCTTCGGCCTCGAGAACCATGCCGCCGCCGATGGTGAAGGCGGGGGAATAGTGGCGCACAACAAAGGGCTCGCGGCGCATGGCGACTGCGGGCTCTTCCAGAAGGAGCTGGACGAGAGCGGAGGTGCCGGGCTTGAGGCGTTCGGTGTCGAGGAGCTTGACGCGGGCCATAATCTCACGGGTGCCAAGGTGGAGACGGACGCGCGCACGGTTGAGCAGCTCCTTCTTTGCGCTCTTGAGCAGATCCAGGCGGCCATCCATGAGCCGGGAAGCCTTGAACTGCCCGGGCGTGGCGAGGACGTCGCCGCGCCCCACCTCCTCACGGCTGATGGCTTGCAGATTGACAGCGGTGCGATAGCCGCTGCTCACGCGTTCGACGCTTTTTCCCTGCTGCTGCAGGCCGCGTATTTTGACCGGGCGGCCGGCCGGGAGCAGCTCCAGAGTTTCGCCCACGGCCGCGCTGCCGGCGAGGAGCGTGCCGGTGACCACGGTGCCGAATCCCTTGATGATGAAGGAGCGGTCCACCGGCAGCCAGAAAGTGCCGCGCGCCGGCCGCATCGGCATCGCCGCCGCTGCGGCCAGCAGGGCCTCGCGCAGCGCCGGCAATCCCTGCCCCGTGAGCGACGAGACCTCAAAAATCGGGGCGCCGCTGAGAAATGTGCCCTTGACCGCCTCGCGCACCTCTTCGCGCACGAGTTCGAGCAGCTCCGCATCGACCAGATCAACCTTGCTGAGGACGATCAAGCCGCGCTGCAGCCGCAGCAGCGAGAGAATGTCGAGATGTTCCCGGGTCTGCGGCATAACCCCGTCGTCGGCCGCGACGACCAGCATGGCGAGATCGATGGTGCTCACCCCGGCGACCATGTTTTTGATGAATTTTTCGTGACCGGGCACATCGATAAGAGCGATCTCGGGGCTGAGAAAGGCGAAACCCAGGTCGATGGTCATGCCGCGCTCGTGCTCCTCAGCGAGGCGGTCGGGGTCGGTTCCGGTCAGGGCCTTGACGAGGGCGGATTTGCCATGGTCGATATGACCGGCGGTGCCGATGATGATGGGCATGGTCGGACGCTTCCCTCTCCCTCTAGTCCAGACCCAGGCAGTCGACCATTTCGGCGTAAACCCCGGCGGTCAGCGCGAGCAGGGGACTGTTTTCGATGCCGTCGGGATGGCGGACGGAGCGGTCGGCGGCATTGTACCAGGACCAGAGCTCGCCGGTGGCGGCATAATTCTCCTGGACCATGGTGAGCCAGTTGGTGCCGATATCGGCGGCATCCTCCATAAAGTCATAATCGCACAAGCCTTTGAGGGTGGTGTAGACAAAGGGAGCCTGGATGAGCGGGGCGTTCCAGAGCGAGTTCGTCTTGCCATAGGATTGATCGGTCAGGGTGAGGCCGCCGGGTGCGGTGAAATCCTTGAGGTGGCTGGCGATGCGCTGTGCGCGCGTCTCGTCGACGATCTCGACAAAGAGGGGCATGAAACCGGCCATGCTCTTGACCGGACTCAGCTGCTTGTTCTCGAAATTATTGTCAAAATAAAAGCCTTCACTCTCGTCCCAGCAGAATTCCATCATCTTTTTCATGGCGGCGCTCTTTTGCAGGAGCTGTTCGTCGCCGTGGCCTTCGGCCTCCACCTGAAGGTCGTAGATCATCTTGGCGTTGCGGCTGAGCAAGGCGTTGAGGTCGATGGCATTGAAGCTGCGCGGATCGGTAAAGCGGGGCGAATCGATCCATCCCGACTCGGCCATGGCCAGGACGGCCGGATCATCCGTCCCCTCTTTGGCCGGATGATAACGGTAAAGCCCGGTCGGGGTGGTATGCGGCTTGCTGGTCCAGAATTTGAATTCATGGACCACCTCGGGCAGTATGCGGCGCAGCCACTCCTTCTCGCCGGTGGCGCGGTAGATATCGCGCACCATCCAGGGCAGAAAGGGGGGTTGGGAGTGAGCGACCATATCCCGGGCGTTGGAGGCGGGCACATAGCCGAATTTGCGCTGGAGAAAGATGAGGTTTTCGACATTATGGCGCGCATAGTCGATCATGCGCATGCGCAGCAATCCCAGATTGATGAAGTAAGTGTCCCAGTAATGAAGGGCTTCCGTTTTACCTTTGCCGGAGATGACGTAGGGATAGGGCAATCCGATGAGGGATTCGTTATCCTGAGTCATCTCGCGCACGCACTCTTCCTTGATGCGCGATTTGATCTCTGGGATCATGGCATGAAAATTCTGACTCATTCCCAACCTCACTTTTTTGAGTGCTTTTGCTCTTGAGACGCTGCCGGCGGAACGCCGCAGCAGACTTGCGGTGCGGGTGCACCATGATGCCGTCCATGCAATGACGCTGGATCCTGAAATACAAGGATGTGGGTGAAGCGAAGGAATTTGGGGGTGTGGTTTGTCTCAGTCATTTTTTACTATGTGGGATCGGCTCAAAGAGAGTGAAGCCTCTAATTGAAAGTAACGCCGCAAGCGGATAAAAGCAAGCGATTTTTATGCGATAAGCGCAATATCATCAATATATAGTACCAGCCGGTCAGGTTACTTCATCCTTCGCAGCAGATGACGCATCGCGAAGAGGCGCAGCCGGGCGCCGAGGTAGCGGCCGGGCGAAAAACAGCGCAGCATAAGCATATAGCTCTCGATGAAAGCGAAAAGATCGTCGCCCGGCTTGGGGCGGATTTCCAGGGTGATGCTGCCGTCATAGCCGCTCCGGCGCATCGCCCGCAGCAGCTTTTTGACCGGCAGTTCGCCTCCACTGCCGAAGGGGAGATGGCTGTCCTCATTCCCCACGCAGTCGCTGAGGTGGACGGCCCCGATTTCGTCGCGGAAGGCGAGGAACTGCTCCACCGGATCCTGGCCGCTGATCATAAAGTGGGCGGCATCGAAACACATGCCGGCGTAGCGTCCGCCCAGGCGTTTTTGGGCCTCGGTGAGAAAGAGGCGGATCTGCTCCGGCGAGGTGGTGACCACGTTTTCGAAGAAGGTGGGGAGCGGCAGCCGTGCCACTGTGGTAAAAAGGGTCTCCAGGCTGGCCTGGTAAGCCGGGGAATCGGGATTGGATTCGGGCGGATGGGCGATAAAGTGGGTCAAGCCAAGCCGGCGATGGTGGCTCTGCAGGATGGCGACGAGTCGGTCGATCTCGTCGGTCCGGTCGGCGCTTGTGCAGTCCCAGCCGTCCTCCTCCGTGATGGGGAGGTGAAAGGCAGTGCGCACCCCCCGCAGCTGGGGGATGACACGCTCCAGCTCATCGACGATCCGAAGGTTGAATTCAATGAAATTCACGCCCAGGCGGCGCATGGCCGCAGTGATCGCAGCGGGATGCCATTCCTTGTAACCTTCTACGGTGAAGCCGATGAGCACGGTGCTTTCTCTCTCTCGAGTGATCCTGCGGCAGCTCTTTCTTACAAAACCCCATTTGACGGCGGTTTGTTCCCGTTCGGCTGCCGGCGCCGGGAATTCAAGCCGCACCGAAGCGGAGCGCAATCAGATAAGCCCAGTTGAGCAGCAGCGCGATGAGCAGCGTGAAAAGGAGGCGGCGCCTGCCGGAGAGGGTCCAGGACAGGGCCAGATTGCGGCCGAAGAGCAGCCCGGCCAGAGCATTGGCGGCCGCGAGGACCATACCAAGGTAAAAGAGGGTGAAGAACGGGTTGATGCGCAGGGCGCTCCAGAGACGGGCATGGCTGAGTGCAATGCCGGCATGGGTCGCCCCGCAGGAGGGGCAGGGCAGAGTCGTCCATTCGCGGAAGAGGCAGCGGGGCAGTCTCTCCACAACTCCCGGCAGGAAGTGACTGACCGCCATCCCGAGCAGCCCGACGAGGAGAAGAAGCAGGCCGACCTCGAGATCTGAAAATTTTGTGGAACGAATTGAAATCTTCATACGTATTTATATCAGCAGGATGAATATACAGGGTAAAACCGGCGCAGGCCCGGCTGCGGGCCTGGCCGCAGTGTGCAAGATACACTGCTGCGCTGTCAAAAACAAGCGAATTATAATACTCAATCACGGGAGGCCGTATGAGACGATGGTATGAACGGGCGGGGATCGCCCTGCTGGCTGGGATTCTCCTGGCCGCAGGCGCCGCCACTGCCCAGCAGATCGAAACCAGAGTCGTTGTCAAAGGTGGCGCCTGGCTGGGCGTCTACCTCAGCGACGCCGGTGAGGAGAGCGGCTGGGACGAGAAAGAAGGCGCACTCGTCCAGGAGGTGGTCAAGGACGGACCCGCTGACAAGGCGGGCTTGCGCGAAAACGACATCATCATCAAGCTGCAGGACCGGACCGTGCGCGATGCCGATGACGTGACCCGCGACGTCCGCAAGATGAAGCCGGGCGACGAAGTGAAGCTTCTCGTCCTGCGCGAAAAGAAAAAGATCACTCTGACCGCCGTGCTGCAGGAACGCCGGGTTGTACGCGATGAGAACGTCCAGGTGATGCCGGACCAGAGGAGAAAACGCTTTGAGCGGCAGAAAGAGCTGCGGCCGCTGCAGGGTTTCTGGATGCAGAAGAACCGTCGCATGGGGGTGCAGCTGCAGGAGATGAATCGTGACCTCGCCGAATATTTCCAGACCGGAGAGGGTGAGGGGGTGCTGGTGACCAGGGTGGATGAAGAGAGCGCCGCGGCCGCTGCCGGTCTGAAGGCGGGCGATGTCATCACCGCCGTCAACGGCAAGAAGGTGGGCAAGGTGGAGGAGGTCGCAGACGCCATCGAGGAGAACGAAGCCGCCGGGCAGGAGGTCACCTTCCTGCGCAAAGGACAATCACAGAGCGTCAAGGTGGAACTGCCCGAGCGCCCGGAGAGGAATTTCCGCATCCAGCTGGAGGGGAGCGGCTGGCCGTTCGGCCGGGAGACCATGGAGGAACTGCGCGAAGACCTCGAGGAGCTGCGGGAGGAGCTTGAGGATCTCAAGATCAACCTCGACATCGAGGTGGAGAAGAATTAGCGGGAGCAGCCCGGAACAAAGCACCATCAAGGCCGGAGCCCTCTCCGGCCTTTGTTGTATCTATGCAGTCTGGAGCTGCGCTGCAGCAGCGCCCACCCCTCATCTCCGGCCGCAATAGAGTAACCATCAGCTCTGCTCCCTTGGCCGGGACGTGCAGCGCATTCCGCCCTTGTTTTTCTCCCCGGCTTTCTTTATCTTTATGGAAAAATCGTTCCCGGAATTTATGCCATGGACAAGATCCGCGTTGCTGTTCTCGGTGCCACCGGCATGGTGGGCCAGTACTTTCTCCATCTGCTCCACGACCACCCCTCTTTCACGGTGGCGGCGGTCTGCGCCGGGGAGGCCCGCATCGGGCAGCCGCTCGGGCAGATCCGGCACCTCCATCCGGCGGGCATAGCGCCCGATCTGGCGGAGAT
>JAKQKF010000496.1 GCA_029560815.1 bacterium | reverse complement strand
CTCATCGAGAGCAGCCATCCCCCCAGCATAGCCGCCAGAGCGAAACGCGGCCGCAGAACGATCCCCGGCCAGTAGCTGGCCATCAGCGGCAGCAGCAGCCCGGGGATGCAGGCGCTGCCGACCGCATACCAGATCCGCACCACCGAAGGCAGGGTCAGGGCAAGGACGATCCCGTAGATCGAGGCGAGGAGCAGGCCGATCCGCGTCCAGCGCTCAGCCGCCCCGCGCTCCTCCTTCCCCCGCATACGCAGGATTCTGCGCGCGACATCGTTGCCGATGGTCATGCCGCCGATAAAGACATAGCTGCTCAGGGTCGACATGACCGTGGCGAGCAGACCGATGAAAAAGAGTCCCTTGGCGGCCGCCGGCAGCAGACGCTCGGCCAGAAGCGGATAGGAAAAGATCGGACTTTCCAGAGCGGGAAGCACGGCGCGGGCGTAGAGGCCGGTCGTGGTGGTGAGAAAATCGAAGAGCATCCAGAAGAGGATGGAGACGAGGATGCCGCGCCGGGCGGTGGCGCTGTCACGGGCGGCGGAACAGCGCTGGTGAAAGCCGGGATCGACCAGAGTCCAAAGGCCGATGAAATACCAGACCAGGATATATTGCGGGGGATTGCCGCCGTGCCAGGTCAGGTTGACCGCCGGCAGATTCGCCTTGAGGAAGGAGAGGCCGCCGAAGCGGAAAAAGGCAAAACCGACGATAAGGATAAACCCGGCGAACATGAGCATGAACTCCGCCAGGTTGACCGCCACATTGGAGCGGAACCCCCCTTTGGCCAGATAGATCAGGCTCACCAGCGCGGTGAGAAGAAGAGCCAGGGGCAGGGGCAATCCGAAGATGAGCTGCGCCAGCACCCCGAGCATGAGCAGGTAAGGGGCCGGAGTGACCAGGAGAAAGACCAGCAGGGCGCCGAGCAGGCCTGCCGGCTGGCCATAATGTTGGGCGAGTTTGTCCGGGATCGTGACCAGCCCGCTGGCGCGCACCCGGCCGGCGAGAAAAAACGCAAAGAGCAGAGCGAAAAGATAATAGGGGGCCCCGAACATGACCCAGCTGGCGACGCCATAGGTGTAGGAGAATTCCCCGGTGCCGAGGATGCCGCCGTACCAGGTCGAGACCAGGCTGGCGACGAACATCGGCAGGGTGAGAGTGCGCCCGGCGAGAAGAAAATCGGCGGCCGTCTCGCTCCCGCTAGCTGATTTCTCGCTCCCGCCCGCCGCCTTCTCGCTCCCGCCTGGTTCTGTCCCCGCAGTTTCAGATCTACTGCGGAAACCAATCCACAAAATAATTGCAAAATATAATATTATCAAAACGATATCTATTGGCGCAAAGGAGATCATTTTCGCTCCACAACAAATAGCAGCAGCGTGCCTTTGTGCAACGTGATCTCAACCGGGCTATCGCTGACCAGATTGCTGATGCCCTCGCGCACACCGAGCTCGAGGACCGCTTGATTGAGAGGGTAGGCCAGCCCCCGCGTCGTGACCCCCTCGCAGCGCCCCAGGGGCAGCAGGGAGACGGTGGTGCCCTTCGGCAGCGGCAGCGAGACCGCTCCATCAATGATGCGCATCCGGCACCAGGAGTCGACGAAAAGCAGGTCGATGCGCGGGTGATATTTGGCCAGAATGCTGAAATTGGCGAGGGTGTGGTCGGGCCGGCGGCCGGTCGCGCCGATTACCACCGCCCTGGTGATCCCCCGCTGCAGAAGCAGGTCGAGGGCCTTTTCAAGGTCGGTATTCTCCTGATCCTCGCTGCGGATCTTTTCGGCGAAGGCAAAGGCCGCGGCCGTCCGGGGCGAAAGGGAATCGAGGTCGCCGATGACGATGTGGGGGGTGATCCCGCGGGCGAGAGCGCGGTTGGCTCCGCCGTCGGCGCAGATGATGAGGGTTTCGTCATCGAGCAGGGCGGCGATCCGCCGCCGTGAAGGCAGGGGACCGTTGCCGATGATAAGGGCCTTGTGGAATCGTTTCAATGTTCAGCTCCAGATTCATTCCGGCGGCGACCTGCCGCGCGGTCACAGCTCCAGATTCATCCCGACATAGATCGAACGCGTCGCCCCGGGAAAGAACTCATCCCCCTCCCCCCCGGCCGCATAGAGGGCATCGAAGAGATTGGTGATTGTCACCTGCCACGCCACCGACTGCACGCCCGGGATCCCCTCCAGTGTATAGCCCAGATGGAGGTCGGCCAGGGTGCAGGCTGCAACCCGCTGGGCGGGATTTTCCAGGTTGGTGGTGTAAAAAGCGCCGACACGGCGGCCGGAGGCCGACAGCTCCCACCCCTCGCTCCGGTAGCTCACCCGGGCGTTGGCTAAAAGGCCGGGAAAGCCGGCGATGGTGTTGCCGTCGAGGCGGAGCGGCCCCTCCTCGCCGTACTGGGTATGCCGCACCAGGGTGTTGCTGCTCCAGGTGAGATTGCCGCTCACCTGCCACAAGGGCGAGAGCCGCGCCCGGCCGGTCAGCTCGAGCCCCTGGTGGCGGGTCTTTTCGGCATTGCCGGTGACCGGCTGACCGAAGCGGTCGAGCCGCCCGCTCTTGACGATTTCATCCCGGAAATCCATACGGAAATAGTTGGCGGTCACATCCAGCCAGCTGTTGGTATAACTCCCCCCCGCCTCAAGATTGTACAGGGTCTCGTGTCTGACCAGAGGGGCGCTGAAATCATAGCCGGCGCCGCGCGGGACGAACTGCGGCCGCACCGGCGCCCCCCAGATCTCGGGCGTGCTCGCCTCGGCTGCATCATAGAGGTTCTTCAGCCGCGGCTCGCGGCTGGTGCGGGCCAGGGTGAGATAGCCGCTCCACTGCAGGGAAAAGTGGTAGTTGGCCCCGATCTTGGGATTGAAGAAGAAATAGGGCACGGAAAAATCGGTGCCGACGTACTTTTCATCGTGGAGGCGATAGGTGTGGTGAACCAGGGTCGCCTCGGCGAGCAGGCGCAGCTTTTCCGCCGCCGTGTAGACTTCGTTGGCGTAGAGGGAGAACATGCGCTTGCCGCCGCGGTATTCATAGTACCGATAGTCGGGGGTCACACCCGCGGGCAGCCCCTCTCCCCACTTCAGGGTGCCGTAATGGAGGGAGCGGTGGAGGCGCGCCTCGCCGCCCAGGGTGAGAGTGCCCCGGTTGTGGCTGATCTGCGCGCGCGGCATCCAGCCGTACTGGTCATTCTCGACGGCGGCGTGGATGAGAGCATTGGGGATGTAGAGGTCGTCGGGATCGCCCGGCACGGTGAAACCGTTCTCCGGCGTGATGCGGTAATAGCTCCAGGGGGCCCAGGAGCCGTCATAGTCGTAAAAGCCGTCGCCGCGCACGTAAAAGAGGGTGTTGTGCAGGGTCGTCCGGCCGAGCCGCCACTCGTGGATGAGCTCGTAATGGGGCTGGGAAAAATTCTCGATCTCTTCGGGCCGGCGGATCGGATTGTCCCGCCGCATTTTGCGGTCGCCCAGGGCCGCGGCCGGCACCCCGTAATAGGCGAGGTGGTCGGAGACCGGGCCGCCGTAAAGATTGATCTGGGTGGTCATGTTGCGGTCGAAGCGGGCCGCGCCGAGAAAATAGCTGCCCAGATCGGCCCAGCTGTTGTCGCGGTAGCCGTCGCTGCTGATGCGGCTCAGCCGCCCGTAAATGGCGTAACGGTTATCGATGAGCCCCGAGCTGGCCGTAAGGCCGGCCTTGCGGGTGTTGAAGGTGCCGTACCCCCCGGTCAGGGTGATGCCGCGGCGGCGCGAGAAATTGGAGGTGATCAGGTTGATCGCCCCGCCGATGGCCGGCGTGCCGCTGAAGAGGCTGCCCGCCCCGCGCTGCACCTGGATCTGCTCGAGATTGGCGGCCAGATCGGGAAAATCGAGCCAGTAGACCATGTGGTCCTCAGGATCGTTCTGGGGCACGCCATTGACCAGCACCGAGACCCGGCGCTGATCAAAGCCGCGCAGATTGAGATAGGTGTAGCCGATGCCGTTGCCGCTCTCGGAATAAAAAGTGGTGGAGGGAAGCTCCGAGAGCAGCACCGGAATATCCTGGACGGTATGGCGCTGGCGGATCTCCTGCTGCCTGAGGGCGGCCGTGGAGGCCGACCATTCGGTCTCGCGCGTGCGCGAGGCGGTGATGAGAATGCTCTGCAGGGGGAGGATCGTCGGCTTGAGGGCGATGGCCGGCTGCCCGGTGGCAACCGAGGAAACCGGGAGCCGGGCGGTTTCATAACCGAGCAGGCGCACGGTCAGAACGGCCTGATCAGCTTGCAGATGGCGGAGGAGAAAACGGCCGTCATCTCCGCTGATGGCCCCCAGCCGGGTGCCCTCGACGGTGATCTGCGCGCCGGCCAGGGGTGCGCCGCTCTGGACGTCATAGACCCGGCCGGTCAGAGACCAGGGCTGCGCCCAGGCCAGGCTGGCTGTGAATATGAAAATCAGGATCTGTTTCATTGCACTTTATCTCCTCAAAAACGCTCGCCTCCCTGAACAGGGGCATCCTCCGTCTCGCTCCCACCTCAATAAAAAAGCCGCTCCCTGAACAGGGGCATCCTCCGTTTCACTCCCACCTCAATAAAAAAGCCGCTCCCTGAAAAGGGGAAGCGGCTTGAGCATGCGAAAAGGCCGATTCGTTTGCCTACGCCGGTATTACCCGGATCAGGTCATCGTCCCGAAGGACATAGGGTATGATCTCAGACTCGCAAAAAAGGTGGCGAGACACCCCTAACGGTGGAAAGCTATAAAGAACATTCCAGTTCACCCATCAGAACACCCTGCAGCCCGCTTTTATTTCCCCTCCTCCTCCCTCCCGCCGGGCGGGAATAGCTCTCACCATGCGGAGGTTATTATTTTCGTATATACGAACCAATAGCAGCGGAGTCAATTCGATGGAATATAAATCAAACCTCAAGGTGGCCGTGATCGGCGCCGGGCAGGTCGGCTCGACCTTTGCCTATGCCCTGCTCATCCGCGGCCTCGCGTCTGAAATCGTCCTCATCGATGCCAACCGTGACCTCGCCGAAGGCCAGGCGGAGGACATGAGCCATGGTTTGCCCTATGTGCGTCCGGCCCATATTTACGCCGGCGACTATGCCGATTGCCGGGAGGCGGATATTATCGTCATCACCGCGGGGGCTGCGCAAAAACCCGGGGAGAGCAGGCTCGAGCTCACCCGGCGCAATGTCGAAATCTACCGGCAGATCATTCCGGCCATCGCCCGCTACACCACCTCCGCGATCCTGATCATCGTCTCCAACCCGGTCGATGTGCTCACCTATGCCGCGGTCAAGCTCTCGGGCCTGCCCTCCAGGCGGGTGATCGGTTCAGGCACCTCGCTCGACAGTGCCCGCTTCCGCTATCTTCTGAGTGAGCACTGCGGCGTGGATCCGCGCAATGTGCACGCCATGATCATCGGCGAGCACGGCGACAGCGAGGTGCCGGTCTGGAGCCTGGCCAATATCTCCGGGCTTAGAATGGACGACTATTGCGCCCAGTGCGGCAAGAACTGTCCGCAGCTGCGCAAGGAGGAGATCTTTGAGCAGGTGCGCACCGCGGCCTATCACCTGATCGAAAAGAAAGGCGCCACCTATCATGCCATCGGGCTGGCGGTTCTCTATATCATCGAGAGTATCGCGCGCGACCAGAATACGGTGCTCACCGTCTCCAGCGTGCTGTCAGAATACAAAGGCATCTCCGACGTCGCAGTCAGCGTGCCTTCGGTTCTCAACCGCGGCGGCATCCAGAGCCACATCGATCTTCCGCTCAACGAAAAGGAGCTGTCAGGACTGCGCCGTTCGGCCGAGGTCATCCGGGAGACCATCCGCGCAGCGGGCTTGTAGAACCACCGGCCGGTGGCGAGGGCGGGATTAAAAAATGGTACCGAGGAAATAGGGCATCATCCGGCGCCACCACGGCCAGTCGTGGTTGACGTCATGCCCCCAGAGGTCGACCCAGGCGGGGACCCCTTTCTCATCGAGAATTTTCTGGAGTTTGAGGGCGTCGACGGCCATCGGCTCCTCCCACTCCCCCTGGCCGACCCCGACGATGATGCGGCTGCGCCGGTACTGGTCGATGTACCAGGGGTCGTTGAGCCCGGGCAGATAGGCCAGCGGGGTGTGGAAATAGATCTGGTCATCCATATAGTCGCCGATGAAATAGTCGAGCTGGAAAAGGCCGCTGATCGAGATCATTATATCGCTGAGGTCCGGGCGGCGGAAAAAATAGTTGGCCGCGTGGTAGCCCCCCATGCTGCAGCCGGTCACCATCAGCTTCTCCTCCGCCTGATGGTGATAGTAGATGAGGGGGAGCACCTCCTCATTGATGTAGCTTTCGTACTCCTTGTGTCGGGCGACACGCTGGGCGGGATGAAGGCGCCGGTTGTTCCAGGACTGGTCGTCGACGCTGTCGACAGTGAAAAGTTTGATCCTGCCGGCGTCGATAAAGCCGGAGATCGCCTCGACCATGCCGAAATCTTCGTACTCCCGGTGCGTACCGCCCTGGCACGGAAAGACCAGCACCGGCTTGCCCGCGTGACCGTAGACGTTTACCGACATGTTCTGGCCGAGCCGGTTGCTCCACCAGGTGTGATGTTCTATATGCACGATCTCCTCACTTCTCCCCTCACCCCTGCGGTTCCAGAATAAAGGCCGCGATCGCTGTGATCTCCTCTTCATCGGGCGAGCGGAAAAGATAGCCATAGTCTCCCATTGCCGCGCTGAAGAGTCCGGTTATGGTCTGGTGGTGGACCAGCTGGTGCGGAAAACGGCGCAGAATCTCCTCGTGGCTGTGGGCGTAGCGCCTGGCGAATTTCCGGCCGGCGTAGCAGCAGTGGTATTTGCGCTCATAATTGGCGGTGAAACGGTTGTGGGTCACCACATGCGCCCACTCATGGTAGATATCGATATCGTTGGCATAGTTGAACATGTCCGTAGTCAGGCCGCCGGGAGGGCGCATATTGACCTCGAGGGCGACGATGCGCCCCTCCTCTTCCGTGCGGAAGAATTCGAGGTGAAAAAAACGTTCGCGCAGGTCGTAGGCGCGCAGGACGCGACGCCCGGCCTCTTCGAGGTCCGCCGGGATCTCGCGCAGGGAGTAGTAATAGACATCGCCGGCATCGTTGACCGTCTCCATCACCCCGTTGCTGTAGCGGTGACTGGTGTAAAAGACCGGCTCGCCCTCGCGGTTGGTGAGGCCGTCGAAAGTGAAGATAGTGCCGCGGATGAAGGACTCGATGAGATAGTCGGTCGGCGGCTTTTGCGCGAAGAAACGGTCCAGTTCGGCGTCGTTGCGGATCTTGCAGGTGCGCGCGGCCCCCACCCCGATGTCGGGCTTGGCCACGACCGGATAGCCGATCCGTTTGACCAGCCGGCGCGCCTCAGCGAGTGTAGCAGTCACCGCCCCTTCGGCGTGGGGGACGCCGGCGCGGGCGTACATCTCTTTCATCAGGGATTTGCGCTTGACGCGGGCGATGGTCTCGTTGTTGAGGCCGAAAATATTGAAATCGCTGCGCAGGCGCGCCTCGGTCTCGAGCCAGTATTCGTTCTGGGAGTCGAGACGGTCCAGCTTGCCATGGCGGTGGGTGAACCAGCCTAGGCCGCGCAGCAGTTCGTCATAGTTGTGCATGTCCGCGACGTGATAGTATTCACTCAATACCGCCTTGAGCTCGGGATGGAGATTCTTGTACGGCTCGTCGGCAATGCCGAGGACATTCACGCCGAGATGGTGAAGGTGCACGCAGAACTGGTAATAGTTGGGCGGGAAATGGGGGGAAAGAAAAACAAAATTCATCGCTGCTGGCCCTGTCTGCCGGTTTTAATCCATTCTGATGCGCTGCTGCTGCAAGGGAACATTCTCACTTGATAATAGTAAAAAACACAGTCTGCAGTGCCGGAAATTCCTCATAATCTGATGTTTGCCGGTATATTTTCACGTTGGGGGGATTCATGCAAAACATGGCGCAGGTCACATTCCGCACCGTATTACGGGAATGGGGCCCGCCACCCCGCTGTTCAAGCAAGTAACTGGTCGATCCGGCCCGGGTCCATCCCGCGCCACCGGAGACCGCCCGCGTATCAATCCGGAGGTTTCATCATGAAAAAAGCTTTCCCCTTCATCCTTCTCTCCCTCCTTTTCGCCTTCACCGCCCTCGAGGCCCAGATCACCATTGAGAGCATCACCACCAGCGACGGTTTTATGGGCATGGGCGCTTCCGTCTCGACGGAAAAGAGCTATACCCAGGGCGATGCCCGCCGTGAGGAGAGCAATGTCAAATTCACCGGCGGAATCATGAAACACATGAGCCCCAAGGAGACCCAGATCGAGATCACCCGCCTCGATAAAGAGGTGATCTGGCAGATGAACGACAAGGACAAAAAATACACTGAAATGACCTTCGCCGAGTTCAAAAAAATGATGGAAGAGGGGCTCCTCAATCAGCCGATGACGGGCAAACCGGAGAGCAAGCAGGAGAAAAAGCCGGAGGGCGAGCCGGAATATGAGTGGCAGGCCCCGGTCGTCAAGGCCAGGGATCTCGGCGAAAAGAAAGAGATCAACGGCTTTAACTGCAAGCACTATCTGGTCACCGTCACCACCATCGGCAAGCAGCTCGCCACCGGCAAGCTCGATACCCTGCTGCTCTCGGCGGACATGTGGAACAGCGTCAGCGTTGCCGCTGCGATGAAGAAAGCCAACGAGTTCGATATGCGCCTGGCCAAGGCACTCGGCCTGGACAAGATGGCGCAGACGATGGGACCGCTGATGGCCCAGTACGGTGAACAGTTCAAAAAGCTGGCCGAGGAGATGAAAAAGGTCGAGGGCTACTCCATCCTCACCGAGACCACCGCTTCGATGACGACGCACACCATGCCGCAGCAGACCGGGGAAGAGCTGGAGGCCGCTCAGGCGGAGCCGGAGCCCGAGCCCGCCGATGTCACCGATGTCAAGGGAGCCTTCGGCAAGATGCTCGGTAAAAAGATCAAGGACGCAGCCAAGGCCAAAGCGGAAAAGAGCAAGGCGGACAAACCCAAGGGTGATCCCAACCGGAAGGTGCTCTTCCGCAGCACCACCGAATTGAAGAGCATCAGCACCGGCGATCTGGCCGCTGATCTCTTCGAGGTCCCTGCCGGCTACAAGCTGCAGGAAAAAAAGAAATAATCATCCGCCCGGTTAAAAGTCAAGCCCGCCAGCCATCTGGCGGGCTTTTTTTTATCTCTTCACCCCGGCCCCCGCTATCGGCAGCGGCCACACGCTATTCAATACGGATGTGCCAGCGCCTGCGGATGGTCGAGAGGAGCACAAGGGCAAAGAACAGGTAGACAAACGAGAGGAAAATGAAGCAGTAGCCCAGCGGCAGCCGGTCGCTGATGCGGCCG
>JAKQKF010000481.1 GCA_029560815.1 bacterium | reverse complement strand
ATTGTAGACATCCAGGGTATGCGATTGGGAGGCCAGTTCGGTGCGCAGCATATCGAGCTGCCCGGCCTGGGCATCCATGCCCTCCAGGACCTGATCGAACTTTTGCCTTACTTCGGTCCTGAACTGCTCGAATTGCTCCTCCAGTCTGCCCACTCTCACCGTCAGCGAATCGACTCTGATCGTCAATTCATCAAATCGCTCCGTCAGCTGATCGACTCGCTCCGTCAGCCGATTGACCTCCTCTTTCGTGGCCACTTTGGTCATGAGGTAATCGGCCATGTTTTCAACAAGGAGATAGAGACGCTCAAGGGTAATTTCAGCCATCAGGCACCTCAAAAACGGGGGTACTTTATCCTTTTCTGAATATTAGCGCTTTCGAAGTTCAAGTGCAAGTGAATTTGGGGGAAATTTTCGCCACTGCCGAGGGGAGGATGCACGCGCGCAGGCTCTGTTCAGGCCAATACTTCCCCGATCAGCTCCTGCATGATCTCCTCCCCCCTTTTGAGTTCCCGCAGGATGCGCGCCTGCAGCGCCTCGGGGCGGCGTTCGCGCAACCCCTTGATGCGCCAGCTCTCGATCACCTTTTGCAGATGCACGGTGTCGATCTGGTCGTCGGCGGCGACAGCGAGGCGGTTGAGGTTGCGCACCAGACGCAGGAATTCGTAATGGCGGTAGAGCTCCTCCAGCGCGGCGGCGTGCTGCGGCAGGATCGCCTCGAGCTTTTTGAACATGCCATAGTTGGAGTTTTCGAAAAGCTCGAAACGGGCGCGGAAGATGTCGATGAGCATCTCGACGTCGCGGAGCCCGCCGGGGGCCTCCTTGAGGTTGAGGCCGGTCTGATCGGTGAACTCGGCGCCCTCGCCGGCAGCGGCACCGGTGTTGGTGTCTGCAGCGGTGCTAGCGGCTGACACGGCGAGGGCGTCTGCAGAGGTGATGGCGGCTGCCCCGGTGTTGGTATCTGCACCGGTACTCTCCGCGGCCGGGGCGGCGGAGGTGTCCGGAGCGGCAGCCGTACACCAGCTTCGCCGCCGTGCGATCTCCTCCAGCATCCCCTTGGTATAGGATTCCTTCTGCGCAAAGATCTCCCCCTCGATGATCTCCCGGTTAAACTTTTCCCACAGCGAGCGCCCGCCGACGATCATGCGCGCGCCGAGCAGCTGCGACATGTCGATAAAGCGCTCCCCGTTCTCCTCGCGCAGCAGCGATTTGATCTGCGCCGGCGTGCAGATGAAGGAGCCGAAATGGTCGCCCAGGCGGTAATGGGGCAGCACGCCGCTGCGGCTGATCTCCCGGTGCATGCGTTTGAGGATATCGATGTAGTAGGCGTGGTCGCCGGGCTCCTCCGAATCGAGGAGGATGATGAGGTCGTGGTCGTCGTCGAAGGCGAGCATGTGGCCATAGCCGCCGGTGACGAGGATGCCGAGGGCGGGGCGCTCCCGGCCCGAGTGGGTTCCTTTTTCGTCCACCCGCTGCTTGCAGGTGTCGTAGAGCAGGCGGATAAAATTGTCGGAGAAGTAGATGAACTCGGCGGCGATCTCGGCGGCCGGAGCGCTGCCGAGGAGCATCATGCAGCAGCGGAAGAACTCGAAATCGTGCCAGCCGGCGATCCCCTCGAGCCGCTCGCGGTACTGCGGGGTGCGCATGATTTCGGCCAGCAAGCCCTTGCCGAATACCTGCAGCCGCTCCGGGTCATCGATCATCTTGTAGATCGCAGGATGGCGCTCCAGCACCCCGCATGTGATCCGTTTCATGTATCTGGAAGAGGAGTGATGCAATACAATCAGATAGTTGAGGCGGTTGCGCGCCGGCACCACGCGGCTGTCCCAGAGTTCGCCGGCGATGAGTTCCTGAAAGCGGCGCTGCTGCTCCTCGTTCAGGCTGGCGAGGAACTTGTGGACCTCGTGGGGGACGTCGCGGAAAACGATGCTGAAGCGCTGGACGATCTCGGTGCCGATGGTGCGCTCAAAGAAAAGTTCGACCAGGCGGCGGTGCAGGGGTCTGCCCTCGGGATGGTTGTAGAGGAGATTGAGGAAAGAAAAGAGGGCGATGAAGGAGTTCCAGGCCCAATCCATGAAGCGGACGAGCAGGGTTTCGGTTCGCGCGGGGTTGGCGGTGAGATCGTGGACGAGGCGGTCGAGGACGAGGTGGTCCTTGCGGCTGAGGACGGCGATGATGTCGTCCCAGAAGCGGGTGCCGCGAAAAAAGCGGGCCTCGTCGAGAAAGCGCACGGCGAGGTTGCCGACGCGGGTCTCGCCCTGGCGGGTGACCTTGCGGCGGTGCATGATGCGGCCGAAGGTGGTGATGGTGGCGAGGTGATCGATAACGTCGGGCAGGAGCTCGCGGATGGTCCACTTGGCGAGGCGGGCCTTGGCGTAATAGTCGGTAATGAAGAAATCGAGGGCGCCGGCCGAGCCGATGGTCTGGTAGCCCATATAGCCGGCGACGATGGCGAGGTTGTCGCGCGTCGCC
>JAKQKF010000475.1 GCA_029560815.1 bacterium | reverse complement strand
CCGGATCGGTCCGGCCGATGATTTTGGGCTCGCTGCGCATGTCGACAAAAGCGATCTGGGGCATGGGGACGTCGTCGATGCGGTTGGGCATCGAAATCAGCCGGTACTTGCCGGAGAGGGCGTTGTAATAGCTCTCGAGGGAGGGGGTGGCCGAGCCCAGCACGACCACCGCCCGGTTGAGTTTGGCGCGCATCACCGCCACATCGCGGGCGTGGTAGCGCGGGGTGAGGTCATTCTGTTTGTAGGAGGGTTCGTGCTCCTCGTCGACCACGATGAGGCGGACATCGGCGAGGGGGGCGAAAATGGCCGAGCGCGGACCGATGACGATGCGGTGCTTGCCCTCCCAGGTGGCGCGCCAGGAGTCATAGCGCTCGCCCGGAGACATCCGGCTGTGAAAGACCGCCACCAGCCGGCCGAAATGGGCGCGGAAGCGCCGCACCATCTGCGGGGTGAGGGCGATCTCGGGCACCAGCACGATGGCCGAACCGCCCTCGGCGAGGGCGCGGGCGATGGCTTCGATATAGACCTGGGTCTTGCCGCTGCCGGTTACGCCGTGGATGAGGGCGGTGGCGAACTGCCGGCGCTCGAGCTCGCCCCCGATGATGCGCAGGGCCTCCTGCTGGCCGGAATTGAGCACCAGATGCGGCGGCGGGGCGACCTCGAGCTCGCCGTAATAGTCGCGCTGGACCACCATGCGGTTGCGCAGCAGGACACCGCGCATCTCAAGAGCGGAGACGACATCCGGCGGGACGCGCGCCTCACGCGCCAGATCCCCGCGGCCGAACTCCTCCCCCGCATGCTGGCAAAGATAATCGAGCAGGGCGGCCTGGCGCGGGGCACTCTTGCGCAGCTCCGTGGCCAGGGTGAAAAGGCTCTCCTCGTTCCAGCCCTCAGCGGTCCGGACAAAGTTCTCGAATTTCTGCCCGACCCGGGGCCGCGGCAGCATCAGCTCATAACGGATAAAGCCGGCCTGGCGCAGTTTGGCCAGGCTGGCGTCGATGCTGCCGGCATCGGCTCGGCTGGTGAGCTCCCGGACCGGCAGGGGATTCTTCTCCGCAAGCTGACGGACGATCTGGGACTGGCGTGGCGCCCGCTTCTCGAGCAGTGCGGCCAGTTCCAGGGGCTTGTCATGGGTCAGGCGCACTACCTTGACCGAATGCTTGTGAATGCCCGAGGGCAGAGCGGCCTTGAGCACCTCCCCCCAGCCGCAGAGATAGTACTGGGCGATCCAGCGCGCCAGATCGAGCACCTCGGGTGTGAAAAGAGGGACCGGATCGAGCACCTCCTCGATCGTCTTCAGCCCAGCGCGGCCGGCGTCTTCGCTAAACCCAACGACAAAGCCGGTCGATTTGCGCGCGCCAAATTCCGCCAGAACGCGCATCCCCGGCAGGAGATCGCCCTGGAATTTCTCCGGGATGCTGTAGGTGTAGGCATGGTCGACCGGGACGGGAAAGACCACCTCGGCGAAAAGATGATTTTCGGTATTCGGTTGCAAAGGGGCAGAGGTTTCTCTTTTAGGTGGAAAGGAGCAGCGGTTAAGTCGGCGAAGCGGCTCTCACGGGCTCCTCTCATCGCCCGCCGCCCTCCGCGACAAGGCAAAATAGCTATTCAAGGAGTTAAAATCAAGAAGTATTCAGGCAGGGTACCCCAGAAATCTGGTTTCCACCTGACCCTTTTTTTATTAATTACATTTGGGTGGGACTCAGATTTTTTTTGGGGGGGGGTATCAAGGTATGCAGACGGGAAAAGAAGTCGTACCATTCACCTGAAAAAAACCTTGCGAATCAGCCTAATTTTTTGTATCTAATGCGGTAGGTCCCGCCGCAGGGCGGGGCCAGGCAGCGATGGAAGAATGAAGGAGAAAAGCATGAAAAAGATAGTGGCAATCATGGCCTGTGCGGCCGTTCTGCTGGCCGGCTGCGGCAAGAAGGAAGCGCAAAAGAGCGAAGCGGCCGCCCAGAAAGAACAGGGGGTCGTCACCCTCAGCGACGCCCAGATCCAGGAGCTCCTCAACAAGGTCAAACAGACGCCAATGGAGCCGGTCGAGGAAAACGAGGTGGCGGTGCTGGAGACCAATCACGGCAGAATGGTGGCGGCTTTTTTCACTGGCAAGGCCCCGATGACCTCCACCTCCTTCAAGCGGCTGGTCAAGGCCGGCTATTACGACGGCACCCAGTTCCATCGCGTCATCCGCAATTTCATGATCCAGGGCGGGGACATCAACAGCAAGGACAGCATCATCGGCAATGAGGGCGAAGGCGGACCGGGCTACTCCCTGCCGGCCGAATTCAACGACACCCAGCACGATCTGGGCATTCTCTCCATGGCGCGCCGCGGCGATGACATCAACAGCGCGGGCAGCCAGTTCTTCATCTGCCTCTCCCGCGAAGGCACCAAGGGG
>JAKQKF010000471.1 GCA_029560815.1 bacterium | reverse complement strand
TCTATGACCTCTTCGCCGGCGGCGCCTTCAGCCGAGCCACCGTCTTCGCCCTGGGCATCATGCCCTACATCTCGGCCTCGATCATCATCCAGCTTTTGGGCGCGGTTGTACCCTATTTCCAGAAGCTGCAGAAAGAGGGCGAACAGGGGCGCAAAAAGATCACCCAGCTCACCCGTTACGGGACCGTGGCGATCTCCGTCCTGCAGGCCTTCGGCGTCAGCATTTTCCTCGAAAGCCTGAACAGCTCCTCGGCTGCCGTCACTGAACTGATCGTGCCCAATCCGGGTTTCGGCTTCCGCTTCATCACCATGCTGGGTCTGACCGCGGGCACTGTACTGATCATGTGGCTGGGTGAGTTGATCACCGAACGCGGCATCGGCAACGGCATCTCCCTGATCATCTTTATCGGCATCGTCGCGCGCTTCCCGAACTCGATCTTCGGCGAATTCCAGCAGGTGGCCGCGGGCAACCGCACCATCCTGGTCGAAATCGTCCTCTGGCTCCTCTTTGTCGGCACCGTGGCCGGCACCGTCCTGCTCACGCAGGGGATGCGCAAAATCCCGGTGCAGTACGCCAAGCGGGTGGTCGGACGCAAGATCTACGGCGGGCAGAGCACGCACATCCCGCTCCGCGTCAACACCGCGGGCGTCATGCCGATCATCTTCGCCCAGTCGATTCTCTTCATTCCGCAGACGATCATCCAGTTCTTTCCGAACAGCGATTTCATGGTCTCGATGAACAACCTCTTCAGCTACGATTCGAGTTTTTACTGGCTGATCTACGGTATCATGATCGTCTTTTTCACCTACTTTTACACCGCCATCGCCTTCAATCCGGTCGATGTGGCGGACAATATGAAGAAATACGGCGGCTTCATCCCGGGTGTCCGTCCGGGCAAAAAGACCTCCGAATATATCGACCATATCCTGACCAGGATCACGCTGCCCGGCTCGATCTTTCTGGCGATCATCGCGATTTTTCCCTCGTTCGTCGCCAAGCTCACCAATGTCGGCTACGATTTCGCCAGCTTTTTCGGCGGCACTTCGCTGCTGATCGTGGTCGGTGTGGCCCTGGATACCCTGCAGCAGGTCGAATCGCATCTGCTCATGCGCCACTATGACGGCTTTCTCAAGAGCGGCAAGATTCGCGGCCGCCGCCGCTTCTAGGCTGGAAGGGGATCAGGTACGATGAGAGTCATCTTTCTCGGCGCCCCCGGCACCGGCAAGGGTACCCAGGCGGTCTGGCTGAGTGAAAAATTCGCCATCCCGCAGATCTCCACCGGCGACATCCTGCGCAAGGCGGTCGCGGAGGGGACGGAACTGGGCAAGGCGGCCGATGCGGTCATGAAGAGCGGCGGACTCGTCTCCGACGAGCTGATCGTCGCCCTGGTACGCGAGCGACTGGAGCAGCCGGACTGCCGGCCGGGTTTTATCCTCGACGGTTTCCCGCGCACCATCGCCCAGGGCGAGAGCCTCGACCTGATGCTGGGCCGGGAGAAAGCGATCCAGAGTGTGATCTTTTTCGATGTCTCGGAAGCCGGGATCGTCACGCGCCTGACCAGCCGCCGCACCTGCAGCGGCTGCGCCCGCAACTATAACATGATCTCCGACCCGCCGCCGGCCTCCGGGCTCTGCGAATCCTGCGGCGGACGGATCATCCAGCGCCCCGACGACAGCGAAGAGACGGTGCGCAAACGGCTGCAGGTCTATGAAGAAAAGACCGCGCCGCTAAAAGAGTTTTACAATGAGCAAAAAAAGTTGTATATTTTACGCGCTGAACAACCGGTGGAGCGCGTCCGCGAAGAGCTGGTGACACTGCTCTCAGGACTCTAGGGTTGTATGATCAATATCCGCAGTGAGAAAGAGATCGAGTTGATCCGGCAGAGCGGACGGATTCTGGCCGGCGCCCTGCGCCTGGCGGAAACGCGCATCGCAGCGGGTCAGGTCAGCGGCGAACTCGACCGGGAGATAGGTGAATATATACGCTCCCGGGGCGGCAAGCCCGCCTTTAAAGGTTATAACGGCTACCCGGCCAATACCTGCATCTCCATCGACGAGCAGGTGGTGCACGGCATCCCGGGGGAGCGGGCCTTTCGCGAGGGGGAGATTGTCAGTGTGGATGTGGGTGTTCTTTTGAATGGGTATTACAGCGATGCGGCGCGCACCTTCAAGGTGGGCGCGGTCAGCGCCGAAAAAGAGCGTCTGATGGAGGTCACCCTCGCATCCCTGGCCAGGGGCATCGCCGCCGCGGTGGACGGCAACCGTCTCTCCGATATCAGCCATGCCGTTCAAAGCCACGTCGAGGCTGCCGGTTTTTCGGTTGTCCGCGAGCTGGTGGGGCACGGCATCGGCCAGGCCCTGCATGAGGAGCCGCAGATCCCCAATTACGGGGCTCCGGATCACGGCCCCCGCCTCAAAGAGGGCATGGTCTTCGCCATCGAGCCGATGGTCAACGCCGGCGGCTGGCAGGTCAAGACCCTCGCCGACCAGTGGACGGTCGTCACCGCAGACGGCAGGCCTTCCGCCCATTATGAACACACGGTGGTCATCCGCAAGGGGACCGCTGAAATACTAACACTGGAGTAAACTGATACTTTATGCCCAAAGAAGCTTCAATAAAAATCGATGGTGTCATCCTCGAAACCTTACCCAACGCCTCCTTCCGGGTGGAGCTGGAGAACGGCCACAAGGTTCTGGCCCACATTTCCGGAAAGATGCGCATGCATTTTATAAAAATACTGCCGGGCGACAAGGTCACAGTCGAACTGTCGCCCTACGATCTGTCCCGCGGACGGATTACCTATCGTTTCAAATGAGCTGCACAAGAACACCCAATTTTTGAGGCAAGAGATGAAAGTCAGATCCTCGGTAAAAAAGATTTGCGACAGCTGCAAGATTATACGCCGCAAGGGAACGATTCGCGTTATCTGTAAAAAGAATCCCCGGCATAAACAGCGTCAGGGATAAGGTATATTTAAACAAAGGAGATTGCTTTGGCTCGTATTTCAGGCATAGATCTACCGCGCGATAAACGCATCGAAGTGGCCCTCACCTACATCTTCGGCATCGGCCTTTCCACTTCGCGTGAGATCCTTGAAAAGACCCGGATCAGTCCGGACACGCGCGTGCGCGACATGCAGCCGGATGAAGTGGCCAAGATCCGCGACCTCATCGCGAATGACTACAAGGTGGAGGGCGCCCTGCGCAGCGAGACGCAGATGAACATCAAGCGCCTGATCGATATCGGTTGTTACCGGGGCTTGCGTCATCGCCGCAATCTGCCGGTGAGAGGGCAGCGGACCCACACCAATGCGCGCACCCGCCGGTCTCGCCGCGGTAATTCCGGCATTCGCAAGAAAAAGTAATCTGTTCGGTAAACGGCTTTAATTCTAGAGAGGTGTAGATTGGCCAACCCCAAAAAGAAGACCACCAAGAAACGCGAAAAGGTGGAGGCGAACGGCGTCGCCCATATCCGGGTGACGTTCAACAATACCAACATCACCCTTACAGACATGTACGGGAATGTCATCTCCTGGGCCACGGCCGGCCGTTCCGGCTTTAAGGGCTCGCGCAAGAGCACCCCTTATGCCGCCCAGATGGCCGCCGAATCGGCCGCCAAAGAGGCGATGGACCTCGGTCTGCGCCGCGTCGAAGTGCTGGTGAAGGGCCCCGGTTCGGGACGTGAAGCTGCCGTCCGTTCGCTCCAGGCTGCCGGGCTGGAGATCAGCTCGATCAAGGATACGTCTCCGATCGCGCACAACGGCTGTCGTCCCCCCAAGCGCCGTCGCGTCTGATCGCAAGTCACTGTAAGAGTCGTAGCAAACGATATGCCCGTCCCCTGAAGGGACTTTACGAGGAGGTTCCATTTTATGGCAAGAGACACTGGAGCGGATTGCAAGCTTTGCCGCCGCGAAGGCATGAAGCTCTTTCTCAAAGGCACTAAATGCACCAGCGATAAATGCCCTTTTGACAAGAAAGGATATGCTCCGGGACAGCACGGCCGCACCCGCCGCTTCAAACAGTCCGAATACTCCGTTCAGCTGCGCGAAAAGCAGAAAGTGAAACGGATCTACGGCCTGCTCGAGAGCCAGTTCCATACCTATTTTGAACGCGCCGAGCGCCTCAAGGGTATCACCGGCGAGAATCTGCTCCGTCTGCTCGAGACCCGTCTCGACAACGTGGTCTACCGCCTCGGCCTGGCGCCTTCGCGCACGACCGCGCGGCAGCTGGTGCGCCATCGCCACGTTCTGGTCAACGGCGAGCTGGTCGATATTCCCTCCTATCAGCTCAAGGCCGGCGACGAGATCCGCATCCGCGAGAAGAGCCGTCAGCTCGAGATCATCCACAGCGCCATGAAACGCGTACGCGACGGCAAGATGGTCGCCTGGCTCTCGCTCGACAAGGCCGGCATGCAGGGAACCATCCTCGAACAGCCGGCGCGCGACGCCATCCCCGTGGATGTAAATGAGAAACTAATCGTTGAGCTCTATTCCAAGTAGGCCGGACCCTGGCGTCCCGGAATAGCTGTTGTCAACCTCATCATTGATCAATGGAGTTTTAAATGGCTTTACCAAGTTTTCAGATGCCTGAAAGCATCGAACTGGATGAGTCAACATATACCAATACCTACGGCAAGTTCATCGTTCAGCCCCTGGAACGCGGCTTTGGCGCGACCATCGGCAACGCTTTCCGCAGGGTCCTGCTTTCCTCGATCCCCGGCGCCGCCATCACCACCTTTCGCGTCGACGGCGTGCTGCACGAGTTCAGCACCATCCCCGGGGTCAAGGAGGATGTCTCCACCATCGTGCTCAACCTCAAGCAGGTGCGTCTGAAGCTGATCGACAAAAAGCCGGACAAGATCTCGATCCGTCTCAAGGGCCCGAAAACTTTCACCGCCCGCGATATCCAGGAACAGAGCACCGATTTCGAGGTCCTCAACCCCGACTGGCACATCGCCACGCTCAATGCCGACGCCGATTTCACCATCGAGCTGCGCATCGGCCGCGGCCGCGGCTATGTTCCGGCCGAAGAGAACCGGATGCCCGATCTGCCTCTTGGCGCCATCCCCATCGATGCGGTCTTTACGCCGGTCGTGCGCGTCACCTATACGGTCGAGAACACCCGCGTCGGTCAGCGCATCGACTATGAACGCCTGATCCTCGAGATCTCCACCGACGGCAGCATCACCCCCGACGACGCCCTCAGCTTTGCCGGCAAGATCCTGCGCGACCACATCCAGCTCTTCATCAATTTCGATATCGACACCGAGGAAGAAGAGTCGCAGGAAGTGGACGAGGAGTCGATCCGCATCCGCAAGCTGTTGAAGATGAGCGTCGATGAACTCGAACTTTCGGTCCGTTCGCATAACTGCCTCATGGCTGCGAACATCAAGACCATCGGCGACCTGGTCCGCCGCGATGAACAGGAGATGCTCAAGTTTCGCAACTTTGGCCGCAAATCCCTCTCCGAACTCTCCAAGATCCTCGAGGAAAAGGGGATCACCTTCGGGATGGATGTGGACAAGTATCTCAGAAAAGGCGACGATTAAGACTGCAGCCATCCCCCGTATGGCTTTGAACCTGCAGAGTTTGTTGTACCCTATGGAAGGATTCTATTCATGAGACACGGCAAATCCGGAAGAACATTAGGCAAAACCCACAGCCATCGCAAGGCGATGATGAATAATATGGCGGCCTCCATTCTCAGCCACAAGAGCATCATCACCACCACGCCCAAAGCCAAGGAAGCGCGCGGTGTCGTCGAGCGGCTGATCACCTTCGCCAAGAAGAACGATCTGGCTGCCCGCCGCATGGTCCTGCGCACGATCAAGGACAAGGAACTGGTCAGGGAGCTGTTCGACGAGATCGGCCCCAAATATTCCGACCGCAACGGCGGCTACACCCGGGTGATCAAGCTCGGCAACCGCCAGGGCGACGGCGCCTCCATGTCCATATTCGAGCTGGTCGGCTACGAGGGCGCCAAGGCCGCCAAGATCGAGAAACAGCGGCAGAAACGCGAGGACAAGGCGGCCAAGAAGAAGAAAGAGATTGAAGAGGCGGCCAGGCAGGAACAGCAGCAGCCGCCGAAGGAAGAAGAAGGCGGCGAGAAGAAATAGCCGCTCCCTCTTAACGGCTTTATCACAGGGCAATCGCGATGATTGCCCTTTTTTTTGGGCCCCTGCTCAGGCCGCCCCGTCCGCGCGGCTCCGCAGCGGCAGGGGGCAGGGACGGCCATTGCGCGCGCAGCCGGTTGGGGTGATTATTTTTACTTTCATTTTACTCCTCTTGTTCGTACATTATCCATATTTCCGCGGAACCCTGCGCCCCTGCGGCGGTTAAATCCCTGTCCGCGCGCCTACACCCCCCATAACCGGCGCGGGCTCCGTACCATAATCGGGAACCCACATGAAAAGACTCTTTTTGCCCGCAGCACTCCTTCTCGTTGTTCTGGTCATGGCCTGCACCAACGAAGAGCCGCTGCCGAGCGGCCTCGACGCCCTCCATCGCGCCAATACCGATTCGCTCCGCGTCGTCACCATCCCGGCGCTGGAAGCGGCCCAGTATCGCCTGGAGGTGAACCCCGGCCTGACCAGCAGCCTGCTCGTCGGCCGGCATGACGGCATCACAACCCGTGCCCTGATCAAGTTCACCGGACTCTCCTCCGTCGATACCGCCTCGGTCAACGCTGCCACTCTGACGCTCACCCAGAAGGGGCGCTGGGGAAGCGGCGGCCCCTTCACCTGCACCATCCACAAGGTCACCGCCGGCTGGGCCGAAAATACAGTGCGCTGGAGCGAGATCGATGGCAACTACGATCCTGTCGCCCTCGCCTCCTTTGAGGTGCTCGCTGAAGATTCGGCGTCCTATGAAGTGCAGATTCCGCCGGCGGTCATCAATGACTGGATTGCGGGCGCGGACAAGAACGGTCTGCTCCTCGATTTCGGCGATGCCGGCATGGCGGCGGAGCTGAATTCCGTCGACGTCTCCTCCGCCGGCTACCCGGCCCTGAAGCTGGCTTTCACCACCAAAGCGGGTGAGGCGGATACCGTCACGGTCAACCCCGCCGAGGACGCCACTCTCTTTACCTATGACACGATCGAACCGGCCGAAGTGGTCGAACGGGGAGGCGACCGCCTCTGGATCGACAACGCGCGCGGCTACCGGATGCTGCTCCGCTTCGACCTCTCCTGGCTGGCCCCCGTGGTCACCATCCACCAGGCCTATCTCTCCCTGCCCGCTGATTCATCGCTCAGCCTGACCGGCTCCGCGGATCTCGGTTTCAGGATCAACTCCCTTACCAGCGACTCGTCATGGCAAAGCCCCGCAGCGATGGCTGTGGACTCGAGTTTCTCCGCCCCGACGGGAACGGCCAGTGGCTCGGATGGGACGATCGTTCTGACCACCAGCACCAACATCGCCTATATGAGCAATATGGTGCAGCGCTGGGTGACCGGCACCGCCGCCAACTATGGCCTGGTCGTCCAGTCCACCGGCTACGGCTCCAATCTCGGCAAAATCGCCATCTGCAACGATCCCGGCGCGGGCGGGCGGGTGCCCACCCTGCGCATCACCTATTCGTATCCCGCCGCCGTGCGGTTTTAGGAGGAGGCGGAGTGAATACTAACAGGAACAACCCGGCCATGTCCATACACCGTATCAGCTCCATTCTTATCGCCCTCGCCCTGCTTACGGCCCTCTTCGCGCCGGTCCATGCCGATTCCTATTACTCCTCCATCGGACTGGGACTGCCCAAGTACATGGTCTCGACCAAAGCGAGCGGCATGGGAGGCGCCGGCATCGGCGTGATGGATCGCATCGCCCTCAACAGCCTCAATCCGGCCACCCTCAATATCCAGGGCATGACCACCCTCGGCGTCAATTTCGAATACGAGATCTCGGACAACCAGAGCAATGTTGGCAGCGCTGTCACCCGCTATGGCAACGCCATGGGCATGCAGTTCATCGTGCCGCTGCAGAAAAAGGTCACTCTCTATATCATGCTCCGGCCGCTCACCAACTCGCGCTATACGCTGGCCTACACCAACGCGGACACCGCCCTCGCCTACACCCGCACCATCAAGGGGGACGGGGGCATCAATGCCGGCGTGTTCGGTCTGCAGTACAATCTCAAGGAGCGCCTCTTCATCGCCGCCAACGCCAACTTTAACTTCGGCGCCTTTAACGAACAGTGGGAGTACACTTTCGTCGATGACGGCTACCGCGACGCGACCGACGAGTTCAACAGCCACCTCTGGGGATTCGGTTACGACCTGAGCTTTTTATACAAGCTCAATGGACTGGTCTCCATCGGCGGGCTCTATCGCAGCGGCAGCCGCCTCAACATGGAGACCTCAATCGACCTCTCCAGCGCGAAGGCGATCGATGCCGACAGCAACCGGATCAAGCTTGACTATCCTGCCGCCTTCGGGGCCGGTGTCGCCCTCACCCTGAAGAAATGGCTTTTCGCCGCCGATTACTACCGGCAGGGCTGGCAGGACTATGCCCATGACGGCAAAAAAGTGCCGGGGCTCGAGTCGTTCCAGCGGGTCAGCGTCGGCGCCGAGTATACCGATACCCGTTCCCGGCTGGAGGGTTACAGACGCCGCATCTCCTGGCGGCTGGGCGGCTATTACAGCCAGCTTCCCTTCACCAATGCGGCCGGCGAGAATGTGCACGAGAGTTTTATTTCCCTCGGCTGCGGCCTGCCCTTTTCAGTGACCGCCGGCCAGGTTGACATCGCCCTGGAGGTGGGCAGGCGCGGCGACGTCGGCCGCTTTATGTATGAGGATACCATCTTCCGGGTGAGCGGCAGTTTGACCGGCGGCGAACGCTGGTTCCAGAGACGCTACTAACCTTTCGCGAACGGAATTACGCCATGGCCATTGCCATCGGATCAGACCACGCCGGGTTCGCCCTGAAACAGGCGCTGCGCGCGTGGCTTGACGAGAAGAGCATCGAGTATACCGATTTCGGCTGCTTCGCTGAATCCCCCGCCGCGGATTACGCTGATTTCAGCTATCGGGTCGCCTCCGCGGTGAGCAGCGGCATTTGCAGCCGCGGCCTGGTCATCTGCGGCACCGGTATCGGCGCCATGATCACCGCCAACAAGGTGAGCGGCATCCGCGCCGCCCTCTGCTGCAGCGACTATATGGCCGAGATGGCGCGCCGGCACAACGACGCCAATATTATCGCCCTCGGCGGCCGCACCACCGAGCCGGAAGACGCGATCAGGATGCTGCGCATCTTTCTGGATACCCCTTTTGAAGGCGGCCGCCATCTCGGCCGCGTCGATAAAATCCATCAGCTCACGGGACGCTGATTCCAACCGCCACTGAGGAGAGACCATGTCCATTATCAAGACGCAGGATCCGGCCATCTATGCGGCAATTCAGAAAGAGATCCACCGCCAGCACGACAAGCTCGAGCTGATCGCTTCAGAAAATTTTGTCAGTCCGGCTGTGCTGGAGGCCATGGGTTCCCCCCTGACCAACAAGTACGCCGAGGGCTATCCCGGCAAGCGCTACTACGGCGGCTGCGAATTCGTCGACGAGGCCGAGAATCTCGCGCGCGACCGCGCCTGTCAGCTCTTCGGGGCCGACCACGCCAATGTGCAGCCCCACTCCGGCTCGCAGGCCAATCTCGCCGCCTTTTTCAGTCTGATCAAATTCGGCGACAAGGTGATGGGCATGGACCTCGCCCACGGCGGCCATCTCACCCATGGCAGTCCGGTCAATTTTTCCGGCCGTTTCTTCAACATGGTCCATTACGGTGTCGGCCGCGACGGTTTTCTCGATATGGACCAGGTCGAGTCCCTGGCCCGGAAGGAAAAACCGGTGATGATCATCGCCGGCGCGAGCGCTTATGCCCGCGCTATCGACTATGCCGCCTTCCGCCGCATCGCCGACGCCGTCGGCGCCAAGCTGGTGGCCGATATCGCTCATCCCGCCGGCGTCATCGCCGCCGGACTGATCCCCTCTCCAGTGCCCCACTGCCACCTCATCACCAGCACGACCCACAAGACCCTGCGCGGTCCGCGCGGCGGCCTGATTCTGGTCGGCATCGACGGCGAGAACGACCTCGGCATCGCCACCCCCAAGGGCCAGCTTAAAAAATGGTCCGAGATCGTCGACAGCCAGATCTTTCCCGGTTTTCAGGGCGGCCCGCTCATGCATACCATCGCCGCCAAGGCGGTGGCATTCGGCGAAGCCCTCCAGCCTGCTTTCAAGACCTATCAGCAGCAGGTGGTCCGCAACGCCGGCGTCCTGGCCGCCACCCTCATCGATCTCGGCCACAAGATCGTCTCCGGCGGCACCGACACCCATCTCATGCTGATCGATCTCAGCGACCGCGGCCTCACCGGCAAGGAGGTCGAACGCGTGCTCGATGAGGCCGGCATCACGGTCAACAAGAACATGATCCCCTATGACCAGCAGAGCCCCTTTCAGACCAGCGGCATCCGCATCGGCACCCCGGCGCTGACCACGCGCGGCATGAAGGAGGCGGAGATGCGCGAAATCGCCGCCCTCATCGACCGGGTCATCCTCCACCTGCACGATGACAAGGTGCTCGATGAGGTCCGCGCCGGCGTTCGCGAGCTGACCGGCCGCTTTCCCCTCTACGAGTCGCTGCGGGCATAGACTCCACCGGCGGCCCTCCCGCCGCCGAGAAAGTCCTTGAATTCCTGCAAACAGTTGCTTATATTCTTGCCATTGCAAGCCCTGATTTCTGACCTCACCGGGATATCGGCATGAGATGCCCATTCTGCAGCTATCACGACAGCAAAATGATCGACTCGCGCACGCGCGACGGCGGCCGCACCATCCGCCGCCGGCGGGAGTGTCTCAAATGCCAGCGCCGTTTCACCACCCGCGAACAGCTCGATGAGATCCCCCTCTGGGTGATCAAGACCGACAACCGGCGCGAGGAATTCGACCGGCAAAAGCTCGTCCGCAGCCTCCAGGTCGCCTGCATCAAACGCCCGATCTCCATGGCCACCATCGAACAAATCACCTCCAAAATAGAATATGACCTGCGTGATCGCGGCGTCGAAGAGGTCGAATCGACCGAGATCGGTGAAGCGGTGATGATGGCGCTCAAGGAACTGGATGAGATCGCTTATCTCCGGTTTGCTTCGGTCTACAGGAATTTTCAGGTCAAGGAAGAATTCATCCAGCAGCTCAATCTGCTGAAATAGATCCCGGGCGCCCGCAGCGCTGCTGCTTTGGTCAAGACCAACTCCTCTTTGCACCTCCTCCGGTGCATTTGGAAAATCTGCCCGCGACTACTGCTTGCCGGTACTCTTGCCAATTATGGAGCGGAATTTGGGTCTCTTCAAACGAGCATCTTTCAAGGGAGGTGTTCATCCGGCGGAAAACAAGCGCTGGACCGAAGCCAAACCGGTGGAAAAACTGCCGATCCCCCCGCAGGTCATCATCCCCGTACAACAACATATCGGCGCCCCCTCCCGGCCGGTGGTCGAAGTCGGCGCCAAAGTGCGCGCCGGCGACCCCGTCAGCGAAGCCGCCGGCTTTGTCTCCGTGCCGGCCCATGCCAGCATCTCGGGAACCGTGACCGCCATCGATGAGCGGCCGCACCCCCTTGGCATGCCCGTGCTCTCGGTGGTGATCCAGAGCGACGGTGCAGATGAATGGAATCCCGACATCGCCTTCCAGGAGGATTATCTCGCTCTCGACCGCGCCGAGATGATCAACCGCATCCGCGCCGCCGGACTGGCCGGCATGGGCGGGGCCGCCTTTCCGACCCATGTCAAACTGTCGCCGCCGGCCGACAAGCCGGTCGATACGGTCCTCCTCAACGGCGCCGAATGCGAACCCTATCTGACCGCCGACCATCGCCTGATGCTGGAAAAACCCGCGGAGATCCTTCTCGGCCTGCAGATCATCGTCAAACTGCTCGGCGCCAAACAGGCCGCGATCGGCATCGAGAACAACAAGCCCGACGCCGTCAAACTGCTCAAAAAGAGCGCGGCCGAGCTCAACCTTCCCTTTGAAATCATCCCCCTCAAGGTCAAATACCCCCAGGGCGCCGAGAAGCAGCTGATCAGGGCGACCACGGGGCGCACCGTTCCCGCAGGCGGACTGCCCATGGATGCCGGCTGCGTCGTCCAGAACGTCGGCACCGCCGCGGCGGTCTATGACGCGGTCGCCTGGCGCCGCCCCCTGGTGGAGCGGATCGTCACGGTCACGGGCAAGGGCATCAATGAACCCAGGAACCTCCTCGTGCGCATCGGCACCTCCTACAGCTTTGTACTCGAGCACTGCGGCGGACTCAAGGTGGAGGCGGGCAAGCTGATCATGGGCGGCCCGATGATGGGACTGGCCCAGTCCTCGCTCGAGGTGCCGGTGATCAAGGGTACCTCCGGCCTGCTCGCCCTCGACGCGAAGGAGGCGAAGAAACACGAAGAGCGGGTCTGCATCTCCTGCGCCCACTGCGTCGACGCCTGTCCGATGGGGCTGGTGCCGAAAGAGATCGTCGCGCTGGTGCGCCACGGCCGCATCGCCGAGGCGGGCGAACACCATGCCCTCGACTGCATCGAGTGCGGCTCCTGCGCCTATGTCTGCCCGGCCCATATCAATCTGGTCCACTGGCTGCGCTACGGCAAGAGCGAACTGATCCGCAGCCGCAAAAA
>JAKQKF010000465.1 GCA_029560815.1 bacterium | reverse complement strand
CATCCGCTCTGATGGAGACTGGGGTGCCTGGGTGGCTTTCTTTCTGGAGGGGGTGGCGCAGGCTGCCAATGCTGCCGAGCAGAACATCATTCAGGTTGCCAGCCTTGTCACCTCGGACCGCCGCCACCTGCTCCAATCCCCTAAGGCCGGCCCGGCGAGCTATCGCCTGTTTGAAATGCTGCCGATGATGCCCCGCTTCACCATCGAACGCGTCCGCCAGCAGCTAGACACCAGCTTCCCTACCGCCACGGCTGCGGTGAAAGTGCTGGAAGATCTCGGGATCGTTACCGAGATGACCGGGCAGAAAAAAAACCGGAGCTACAGCTACCAGGGGTACGTGGATCTGCTCTCGCGGTGAGGCAGGGCAAAAGAGCCGACGGCACCCGCTGTCGATCCATGGCGGTTCATCAATCACACCCCCCGAATTGATTGACGAAAGCCCTACCGATCAGCGTTTTGTGACTGCTAACCTCGCTGTCATCAAAACCCTTCGAGCTGATCGTGGAAAATCCCAATACACCAGAATCCCTTCGCAGCCGCTTGATCAAGGCGGCGCTGGATTGCTTCCTCGCTGACGACTATCACAAGGTCACCACCCGACACATTGCGGAATGTGCCGGCGCCAACGTATCGATGATCCGGTATTACTTCGGCAGCAAGGAGGGGCTGTACGAAGAGATGATCCGGGAGACCCTGAGCCCTTTGCTTGATGTCCTAGATGGCCCGCTGCTGGCATCGACGGCCGGTTTTGCCGAATTTCTCGGGCTGTACTACCGGACGATGTCGGAGCGCCCCGAGTTTCCAAAGCTGATCCTCAAGGTGCTGGCGCTCCGGCATGGCCCCGGTCGTCGGTTCATTCAGCAACTGCTTGAGCGCGGGCGCACTCGTGGAGCACGCAAGGTTGCAGATCTCAAGGCCCAGGGGCAGCTTGCCCCGGCTGTCGATCCGGACATCCTGCGCCTCGCCTTCGTGAGCCTGGCGATGACCCCCATGCTGCTCAGGGACATTTTTGAAGAGCAGATGGAGCGCCCCATGGATGCCGCCTTCCTCGAGCGCCTGGCCTTGTTCAACGGCCATCTGTTTGCAGCAGGGCTGGCACCGGCAAGCCCCGCCGGCACGGGGGGCGCGGCATGACGCTCCAGATGAACGCAGGCGCCGTGCGTCGATTCGCAAAGATGATGAAGTTCGGCAACTGGCTCCAGTCGATTCCCGGCAAGGTGACGCCGGCGCCGTTCTGCCTGATCCAGATCGGGTCGGCCTACTGGCAATCAAGGGTGCTCTTCGTGGCGGCTCAACTGGATATCGCGTCGGTTCTGGGGGCAGAAACCCTGGAGGCGGCGGTGCTCGCAGAGCGGGTTGGGGCCAACGGCGACGCCCTCGGGCGCCTGCTGCGGATGCTTGCCGCCATGGGCGTCTTTGAAGAAACGGGCCCCATGCGCTTTCGTAACAACAGGCTCTCCCGCTGTCTTGCCCGAAACGATCCCCAAAGCGTTCGCGCCATGATCCTGATGCATAACTCCGAGAGTATGAGCCGCCCCTGGTTTGAACAGTTGGAAGCCGGCATCCGCAGCGGCGTCCCACCTTTCCGGCTCAGCCACGGTGATGAGCTGTTTGACTACATGGATCGTCATGCAGACTTCGACCAGCTATTCTCGGAAGCCATGGACAGCGTCGAGGCCCTGGTGGGGGATGGCTTTGCCACCGACCTGGATTGGGGAAGATTCGACCGCGTGATTGATGTCGGCGGCTCGCGTGGCACCAAGGCACTGGCGATCATCAAGCGCCACCCCAGGCTGCGCGCGCTGATCGTGGATCGGCCCCAGGTCGTGGCGGACGCTGTGCGCTATTGGGGCGAGCACCCGGCGGAAGGTGCCGAACGCCTTTGTTTTCAGGCTGGAGATCTGCTCAAGGCTATTCCTGCGGCGGCGGGGCCCGGAGACATCTATCTGCTTTCCGCCGTCCTGCATGGCTTCGACAATG
>JAKQKF010000464.1 GCA_029560815.1 bacterium | reverse complement strand
GCCTATAGCCGCGCGCACCTGGCGCAGCTCGTCATGCACCTCTTCGACCTTGATGGTATGCTGGGCGAAGAGCGTCCGCGAGACCTGTTCGCGCTTGTAGAGCTCGTCGTATTGACGGGCGATAGAGTCGCGTTGGGGCTTGAAGTACTCCTCAAAACCGGGCAGCAAAAGCTGATCACCGCCAGGCGGGCGGGCGCGCAGCAAGAGTCCCTCAAAAATGGCCTCGATGAGTTGATCGGATTGGGCCGGTACCGGGATTGAGATGCCGAGGGAATTGCGGATCTGCCGGTGCTTGCGCAGCAGCACGTCGAGGACGATGCCGTCGATCTGGTTGTCGATGCCGTAATAGGTGATCACCCGAACCACATCGCGCGGCTGGCCGAAGCGGTCGACACGGCCTTCGCGCTGCTCGTGACGGGTGGGGTTCCAGGAGAGATCGTAGTGCATCACCGCGTCAAAGTGCTCCTGCAGGTTGATGCCCTCGCTGAGGGCGTCGGTACAAACCAGGATGCGTTTTTCCGCCTTACCCAGTTGGGCGATGCGGGTCTCGCGCTCCGCCGGCGGGATGTCACCGGTGATGGCCGCGATTTCGATCTCTTTGGGCAGGGCGCTGCGCAGCTCTGCAGCCAGATAATGGACGGTGGGGATGAAGCGGCAGAAGATGATGGGGTGGCAGCCGTCGGCCAGGGTCTGCCTGATCAGCTGAATGGCGCCCTGGAGCTTGTTGTCCCCGGCTCCTTGCAGGCTCTCGGCTGTTCTCGCCATGCGCAGGAGGCGGTCGCGGTTCTTCTGCTCGTCCCCGGCCAGTTCGCCGATGTCGCTGCCGGGAGTGACGTCGATGGATTCGGCGGCCTCTTCGACTACCAGATCGAGCACCGTGCGGCGGCCGATCTCATCAGCCTCCTGGATGGTTTCGGTATCTGCTGTGGCGGCGCGGTTGCGCAGGGTAGCCGCCGCGGCTGCCGGGCTGGAGGCAAGGGCGCGCAGCAGGGCCAGGGCCGACCACCAGGCGACGCGCTGGCGAAAGGTCATTTTTTCAGGTTCAGCCACGGTTTCACGGGCATAGGCGATCACCTGGCCGAAGAACTGCCGGTAGGGTTCGGAAAGCTTGTAGGTCGGTTCGGGCTCGAGCAGGGCGCGTTCCGGGAAGCGGGTTTCCTCGCCCAAAAAGGCCTTGATGTTGCC
>JAKQKF010000460.1 GCA_029560815.1 bacterium | reverse complement strand
GGGATCGCCGATCAACCGCCCCAGGGTTTCGTGCGGACTGGCGTTGGAGACCACAGCCCTTGCCGTAAAGGTGCGACCGTCATGGGTGCGCACCCCCGTCGCCGCCCCGTTGCTGAGAAGAATTTCGTCGACCCGGGATTTTAGCAGTACTTTTCCGCCGCGCTCGCTGAGAAATTTGACGAAAGCATTGGAGATGTCCTGGGAACGGCCTTTGGGGTAGAATCCGCCGCCGCGGAGGTAGCCCGTGAAGGGCAGAGCGTAATAGAAGCAGGAAAGTCTGGAGGGGGGCAGGCCATAGTATCCCCACTGCCCCGAGACGATGGTTTTCAGTTTGGGATTGCGGATCCGGGTATCGGCCATCTCGCCCCAGGTTTTGCTGTAAAACCTGAAGAGAAAGGGAAAATCATTGGGGAAATTGCTCATATCCACCTGACCCTGTTTGGCGGAGAGGCGGCCGATATCATCGGCCAGACCCTGCATGTCCGCAAAGAGCCCCTTGATGTTTTCGCTCTCTTCGGGAAAGAGCTGACAGAGCTGTTCGATATAGGCGCCGGGATCGCGCTGCGCCACGCGCAGGTCATAGTCCGGATAGATCGAGCGGAAGAGGGTGGGATGGGGCAGGAACTCGACCTCGGTTATTTCGGGGAAATTGTGGATAAGATTGAAGCGGCCGTCCCGTTCACCCACTGTAGTGGAGTGCAGGGAAGCGTCAAAAATGAATCCGCCGGGGCGCTTGAAAGCGGTGGCGTAACCGCCGGGTTTGTCGTGCTGTTCCAGGACCAGTGCCTTAAAGCCCTGGCGGGCGAAGGCGGCGGCGCAGGAGAGCCCGGCCAGACCCGAGCCGATGACGATGACGTCATACTGGTCGGGATTTTTGCCCTCCCTGGCCTGCGGGAAGGCGCTCCAGTCGAGCGCTGCCGCGGGAAAGGCGCAGGCGAGCATTTTGAGAAAATCCCGCCGGGGAAATTGATGATCGTCCATAAAGCCTCCTGGGGCGATTTCTTAAGCTGCATGATCCTCTGCAGCAGCATATCGCTATATGCAGAGGGCTCTGTCATACTCTGCAGTGCATGATCATGAACATTAAGCTTCTGAATGAAAACGGATCACGGTTGTAAAGGAGCGTGCCTGACTTGAAGTTCCGTGCCACCTTTTGGCAGTATTCCAGCTATCTGGCCGGCTTTACCATGGTATTGAGCAGATGCTCCAGAACTTGGTCAGGGTGTTCGCACCAGCCCGTATGTACCGGTGAGTTCTGGATGATGGTGCTCTTGGGCGCGATGAGCCAGTTAAAGCGCTCGCGCTGCGACAGGCGGCCGATGGGTCCCGCCTCCTCTCCGCCGCGGCAGATCAGGGGATAGATCGCCAGCTGCTTGCGCAGCAGCTCGAGATCCAGTCCCGGATCGAGCGCCAGGATGCGCCCTTCATCAAGCTCGATCCGCGCCTCGAGATACTTTTTTTGCGGGCAGGAGAGAATCACCCCGACATTGACAAACTCTTCGCGCTCGACCCGGGGGACGACGCGCACTATCGCGTAATCATACAAGTACGGACCGCGCACGCATCGCCTCCTCGACAAAGGATTCCGATTCTTCCAGCCGTTTCTTGAGATAGACAATATAGGCCTTCCGGGTCTCTCCGGAGGACGGAAAAGGCGTATCGCCGTCCAACCAGTCATCCGG
>JAKQKF010000458.1 GCA_029560815.1 bacterium | reverse complement strand
GGCCCTGAAGCCGTTCCGCCTCGGCCACCATCCTGACAGTAATCGAATCCCCCGCCGCCGGCGGGTGAGCCAGAGCAGCGCTGGCGGCGAGCAGGAACAGTACTGCAGCATAACCAGCTTTCATCGTCCACCTCATAAGGTTGTGCGGATAATCATGCCGCCAAACTTGAAAATGCATCGCGCAAAGGCGAAGAGACGCAAAGCCCCGCTACCACCCTAAAAAACATATTTCTCACAGACACAAATAAAAGAATATTTCGCGCAGAGACGCGGAGATGCAGAGAAACAAGGAAATTTCATTATAGGAACAAAGAAAAACCTCTGCGATCTCTGCGGCTCTGCGGGAGTCTTGTCATTTCCTCTCTGCTTCTCTGCGCGAACATGGTTACTTTTTCGGATAGGGCGGGCGCTCGGGGAAACTCCACGGCTTTTCCGCGATCTGCTTCTGGAGCACCTCGATGGCGGTTTCGAGCTGGCGATCCTGCCCGGCCATGAGTGAGACGGGGTCGTTCTCGACCACCATATCCGGATCGGCGCCGTGGTTCTCGACCAGCCATTTGCCCTCGCGGCCGAAAAAGGCGTTGTTGGACTGCTGCACGGTGCCGTTGTCGATGGTCTTCTGGCCGTTGATGATGCCGACCAACCCGCCCCAACTCGGCACGCCGATGACCGTGCCCAGCTTGTTGGCCTTGAAATCCTCGATAAAGGCCTCGCCGTCCGATCCGTTGGCTTCGTTGGTCAGCACGGCGTAATGGGCGCGGGAGGCGCTGTTGGGATAGCGGAAGGGCTCCATGCCCTGCATGACATTGTAGGCGACCTGTTTGCGCTCGAGCTTGTCGATGAGGAAATACTCGGTCCAGCCGCCGGCGTTGCCGCGTACATCGATGATCAGCCCCTTTTTGTAGCGGAAGGCGCGCCAGAACTTGTCGAACTCGCCGAGATTGCGTACCCCCATGGCGGTGATGTGCATGTAGCCGACTTGGCCGTTGCTCGCCTTGAGCACCCGGTTCATGTTATCCTCGACCCAGCGGAAGTAGCGCTGCTGATATTCCGAGCGCAGCGGGGAGACCGTAAAGGTTTTGGCTCCGGCCTTGCCCGGCTGGCTGTTGACGGTGAGCTTGACCTTCTCGTCATTGCTCACCTGGAGGTATTTGAATGGATTCTCGGGGTATTTGACCTCTTTGCCGTTGATGGCGATGAGATAGTCGCCCTCCTTCACGGCCACATCCGGCCGGACCAGCGGTCCCTCGATGCTGCGGTTGAAATCGCTGGGGCCGTAGATTTTGGCCAGCTTGTACCAGCCGCCCTCACCCGGCACCAGGTCGGCGCCGAGCAGGCCGGTGAAGGTCGAGCGCTCGGGCCGCTGCGCCGGTCCGCGGTCGCCGCCGCCGACGTAGGTGTGTGAGACGCAGAGTTCGCCCACCATCTGCGAGAGCAGCCAGTTGAGATCCTCGCGCGAGTTGAGCTGGGGGATATAGCTGCGGTAGGTTTCGCCCATCTTTTTCCAGTCGCGGCCGTGCATATCCACGTCGTAGAAAAAGTCGCGGTACCAGCGCCAGGTGTCGCTGAAAATCTGGTTCCATTCGGGCTGCGCCTGCACGGTATAGAGCATGCCGCCGAGATCGAGCCTCTCGCCGAGGCTCTTGCCGTT
>JAKQKF010000454.1 GCA_029560815.1 bacterium | reverse complement strand
ACAAAACGCCCGGGGAAGCGATTCCCCGGGCGTCAACAACAAACCACCGTTATTTTGCAGCGCTGAACCACTTCACAACGTACACTTGTCAGCGCAGCAGCAGCACCTTCCGCGAGGCGGAGAAGCCCGGGGCGGTCATCCGGATGATATAGACCCCGGCGGGCGCCTGCCTGCCTGCTTCATCATCTCCCGCCCAGATCAGCCGGTGTTTTCCCGCCTGAAGAATCCCCTGATACAGGGTGGCAACCCGTTTGCCGAGCAGATTGAAGACCCTGACCTCGACCTGCTCCTGACCCGCCGCCGTCACCTCCACGCAGGTCTGGGCATTGAAGGGGTTGGGATAGTTCTGCAGCAGCGCGAAGGTGCGCACCTGCTCGCCCGCCGGGCTGTGCTGCTCCACGCCCACAGTCTTGGGCGACCAGGCCAATCCCTGTATGCTGGCCACCCCGAGGGGGCCGACAGTGGTCCCCTTGCCGGTCGCCAGATCGATAGTGATGAGAGTGACGGTCGTCGTTCCCTTAAAGCCGTAGAGGACTCCAGTGGGAGAAAATGCCAGTGCGGGGGTCAGGACGTTGTCGCCGGTTGCGCCCACCAGTGCCGTATCACCGTCGGCGGGATTAATTTTAACGATGAGGTCTTTGGCGACCCCGGAGGCCGAGGCATAGAGCTCGCCGGTGATGGGGTGGACGGCCAGTCCATAATATTTGATGCCCGCCGCCTTGCCGATCTGAATCGCCTCCCCGGTGGCCAGGTTGATGCGGTAGAGCTCACCGGCTATGGTGGCGCCGTAAAGGGTGTCGGCCTTGAAGGTCAGGGCGCGCATGGAGCCGACGGGTATGGTTCGCAGCAGCACGGAGACGCCGTTGGCTGAGCTGATGGCGTGGATCTCAGTGCCGGTGGTGGTGGTGCTGATCCCGAGCAGTTCGCGGCTGGCCGGTTGGATGGTCAGGCTGTTGAACCTCTTCAGGGTCATCTCGCCTATCAGGGTTGCGGCACCGCTGGCCGGGTCGAGGGTATAAAGACTCTTCGCCGTCACGGCGTAGATGCGATCGGGCTGGGCCGGTTCGATAGCTATGCCTTCTCCCTGCAGCTGGATGGCGTGACGGGGGGCGAGGGGGGCATTACTGACGAAGACGACCGAATCGTTCATCACCCCGCCTGCGTCAGGCTTGAAAGAGATGTCGATTCGGGCGGTCGCCAGGGATTGGAGTGTTCGGGGCAGTGAAAAGGGATTGTGCAGCTTGAATGCTGCGCCGGGCGGGATGATCTCGGAGATGACCAGGGGATCCTGGCCATAGTTAGTGATTGAAAGAGTCTGTATAGCACTCTCCGGTCCTGTATGCATCCGGCCAAAGTCCATCGCAGTCTGCGGATAGCAGCCGATTGCCGGCGGCGGATCGATCTGCCACTTGCGGATGATTTGACTGCCGGAAACTCCCGACCAGCCGGTGGTCCGGGTGGCAAAATAGGGCCCGAAGTACTTCACGTCGTCTATGCGGGTCCAACTCGCCCCGTCATCGAGCGAAAAGGCGGAACCCTCCCCTGTGAACATATACCCTGCTTCAGTGCCTGGCAGATAAGGATTGGCTGTGAAAACAAAACCGGGTTGTACGGCCGGGAGCCAGGTGGCGCCGCCATCGTGGGTGACTACCACGCCATCCGGACCGGAACCGGTCGCTCCAAAGACCAGACCGTTCATGGCATCCTTGAAGGAGGGGCAGACAGCGAGATATTCTGCAGCTGTGAAAGGGGTTTGGATGGCACTCCAGCTCTTCCCCCGGTCAGTGGAGCGGAAGACCCTTCCGGTGGAACCGCCATAGGAGCCCCAGAAGAATGCGTCCCCGGCAATGCAGTAATTGAAGATCAAACCATATTCACTAGGTAGCATCGGCACGTTGTCTGCATCGGCGACGCGCGTCCAGCTTGCACCGCCATTGCGGGTATAGAAGATCGGGCTGTAGCCGCTCGAATCCTGGTCGAACACCACCAGGCCATCATTAGCGTCAAAGAAATGGACGAAATCCAGGTACGAATTCGCCGCCGACAAACCATTGCTCTGCCGGGTCCAGGTTTGCCCGCCGTCGCTGGTTTTATAGACGCCGTGGTCTGGGTTTGTCGAGTTGCTGGTCACACCCAACCAGGCAACCTCGGCGCTGACTGCAGTGATGTTGGCGATGTAATGATCCGCAGGGATGAGAGCCTGGGCGGCGCTCCAGGTGGCGCCGCCATCCTGGGTGCGGCAAAACCAGCCATGTTCGGTGACGCTGCTCAGATAAGTAGTGCTGGCAGCCCAGGCGACGTTCTCATCCACCGCTGCGATCGAAGTGGCCTGGATCCCCACCGGGAAATTGCTCTGTTGCTCGATCCATTGAGCGAATGCTGCCGGACTGCAAATGAGGACAACCATCCAAACGAGCGCTGCTCTTTTCATAACGCCTCCCGCGGATTGAAAGAGAAGAAACCCTTGCCTTGCCTGGATGCACCATGGACAAGGCATGGAACCGCATTAAAAAGATTGCAGATCCTTTCCGGTCCGAAGTGCAGTCAGCAGCGCGCGCCGATGAGGTGAATGAGAATTATGGAAAAAGAAATGAGATAGTTGGTGTGCCCCGGGAATATATGCTGTAATATAGTGCTTGCCTGTGCCTGTGTCAAGGGAAAACTGGACAAATTGTGATGGAGAGTGCGACAGAATGCAACCGCCCCTGCCGGGTATCACGGCCTGGTTAAACCATGCGCATCCGGCTGAGATTGTCAGCCATTTTCATGAAGAGAAGGCAGGTGGCCGGCTCGAGGTTATCTGAGCAGCCGGTCTATTCAACAGCGATTTTCACTACCGCCTTGTGGATCTCGCCGGTTCCGGCCATGGGGGCATGGGCGTCCTGGGGGAAGAAGATGGCAAACGAACCCGCCGCAAACTTGATCCAGCTCTCCGGGGGATCCGCGAAAAAGAGGATATCCTTGCCGTC
>JAKQKF010000448.1 GCA_029560815.1 bacterium | reverse complement strand
CGGATGATTTCGGGAGCGACCACCAAAGCCATTCGCAAGGCCCTCGAGATCGCCGTCGCCACCCTGGAGCCCCGTCACCGGGGCGAACCCCGGAAAATATTTCACAAGGGCGCGGTCACCCTCAGCGGCGCCGTCGGCGGTTTCTTCGGCCTGGGCGGCCTGGCGGTGGAGCTGCCGGCCTCGACCACGATCATGCTCCGCTCCATCGCCGAAATCGCCAAGAGCCTGGGCGAGGATGTGAACAAACTCGATACCCAGCTCAACTGCATGAGCGTTTTCGCCCTTGGCAGCAAGCGCCGCGCCTCCGATGACGCGGCTGAAACCGGCTATTTTGCGGTACGCGCCGTCCTCGCCAAGCTGATCTCGGAGACGAGCGGTTTCATCGCTGAAAGGGGATTGGTCGAGGAGGGAGCACCCGTCATCGTGCGCTTTATCGTCCGCATCGCCTCCCGTTTCGAGGTGATCATCTCCGAAAAGGCGGCGGCCCAGGCTGTGCCGGTGATCGGCGCCGCCAGCGGCGCGGCGATCAACTACCTCTTCATGGACCATTTCCAGTCGATCGCCACCGGCCATTTCACGGTCCGTGCCCTCGAGCGCCAGTACGGCACCGAGGCGGTCCAGGCCGAATATGCGCGCATCAAAGCGAGGTTGAATATTTTCTGAACAGGCCGTGGTCTGCACCTGGAAAGAGAGGAGGAGACCATGAAAAAATGGCGCTTGAACTTGTTTAGCTGGGCGGCCCTGCTCATGCTGGCGGCCGCCGGCATGAGGTGCGGGGGTGAGGATAGCCCGGCCTCGCCGACGGGCTATGATCTGGATAAAAATCCCCTCCCCCGCTTCGTCCGGGCCAATTTCATCGATGTCGGGAGGATGGCGCGGATCTCCCGGTTCCGCTCCGCTGCCGGCGGGGATTACTCGGATGATCTCGAACACTGCCGCAGTATGCTGCATTATTTCGAGCCCCGCCCCGACCTGGAGTGGGCGAGCCTCCCCCTCTTTTCCCCCGTTGACGGCAAGATCGTCCGCATCGTTCAGAACCAGCCGGTTCTGGAACTGGTCATCCAGGCGCAGGAATATCCCGATGTCGAGTTCCACCTTTTCAATCTCAGCCCCCTCGAAACCCTGCGCGTAGGCGGCTCAGTCCGCGCCGGAGAGAGCGTCGGCAGCTATGTGGAGCGTCAAACCCCCACCGCTATCGCGGTCAGCGTCAACACCACCTGGGGCAGGCGGCTGATCTCCTGGTTCGACATCATCACCGATTCCCTCTGGTTCACCTATGGCGAATGCGGCATTGCCAATGCGAGCGAGTTCATCATCAGCAAAGAGGCGCGCGACACCGATCCCCTCACCTGCAGCGGCGGACTCTTC
>JAKQKF010000433.1 GCA_029560815.1 bacterium | reverse complement strand
GCGGATGTCATGCACCAGCACCCCGACAATGCGGCTCCTGCCGCCTGCGGCGGTCTGCGAAAGGACAAAGGTGCCGAGGCGGCGCTTGCGATTGAGATAGCCCATGTTGACCAGGTTCTGAATGGCCTGGCGGATGGTGGCGCGGGCCATGCCGGTTTCCCGGCTGAGTTCCTCCTCGGTGGGAATCTTGTCGTGCGGCTTGAAGACGCCCTGTTCGATCTGCCCGATCAGCCAGGTCTGCAGCTGGAAGTATTGCGGTACCGGGCTGTTGCGATCGATGATCATAAGCGGCTCATTGCGTATTCGACTCCTGCCATCCTGCATTCAACTCGGGCTCCCCGCCCCTCTTCTGGCTCCCGTCCGACATCGCTCTGGCGACTCTCCCGGTGCTCAAACGCCTATCCTCTGGCTCCCATCCGATCTTGTTCTGGCTCCCACCCCACCTCGTTTTGGCGCGCGCTCGCTGTGCTCCATCACCCGCCAGGCCATTCAACGATCAATTGTCTATACAATTATACAATAAAATAATATCCCAGTCAAGAATAATCTGATAAACGCGCAAATAAAATGAAGAGCGTTCTTTCAGACAATCATGTTGTTTTACAGCATCGAATGGCGTCGGACAGGATGAGGCCGCGGGATATTAAACTCAAAGCAATTTGGCGAGCTGGTCGACCTGCGTCACCGGCTGCCGGCAAACCAGATCCTCGCACAGGTAGAGCGTCGCCCTGCCCTCCACGAGGGGGCGGTCTTTCAGCAGGGCAGGTGAAGATGCGGAAGGGGGAAAGGCTGAGGCAGCTACCACCAGGCCGGGGCGGTATTCCGCGCGCAGAAATTGTATGAGGGTTTGAAAATTGCCGTCCTCCGGATCTCCCAGGAGCGCCGCCTGTTTTCCCCTGGTCAGGGCAAAATCCGCCGCCGAGAGCCACTGTGCGAAAGCAGTCGGATAGCGCAGAGCCACTTCTCCGATGCCCGTGAGCGACTGTTCCGCCAGGCTGCGATAGTCGCCCTTGCCGGTAAAGGCGGCCAGTTTGAGCAGCGCCTCGCAGGCCAGGGCGCCGCCGGAAGGAATGGCGTTGTCTTGCACTTCTTTGGGGCGCATGATCAGCGGCTCGCTGTCGGCAGGGGTGTCGAAAAACCCGCCCTGCGGATCGCTGAAACGTGCGATCATCTCGTCGGCCAATTCCAGCGCGGCGAGATACCAGCGTTCCTGGAAATCGGTCTGGTAGAGTTCGAGCAAGCCGAGAATGAGAGCAGCAAAATCGTCAAGAAAAACCTGCCGGGTGGTCCTTCCCTCCCGCCAGGAACGTCGCAATTTACCTCCCGGCCGCAAGGCGGTGAGCAAAAAGTCTGCGTTGCGCACAGCCAGGTTGTAGCATAATTCCTGCAGGGGTGATCCGGCTTGAGGTTCTGCCCAGGACTCCGGTGGAGGCCCTGCCTGGAATCCTCTCTGAAATTCCGGGGATGCGTCCGCCCGGGCTCCTGCCGGCCCGACCGGGGCGCGCGCGGCCTCGGCCAGCGTCGCCAGCATGAGGCCGTTCCAGGCGGTCAGGATTTTGTCGTCGGTCGCCGGGCGGGGGCGCTTTGCCCGGGCCGCGAGCAGCCGGGCGTGGCAGCCGGCCAGCAGGGAGGGAACCGATTCCGGGGCGAGGCCGAAGCGGTCGGCGAGAGCAGCGTCGTCAAGGATGCGCTGCAGCACCATGCTGCCTTCCCAATTGCCGTGTTCAGTCACGCCGTAAGCGGCCTCGAAAAAGGCGCTGTTCTCCGCCAACTGCGCTCTGATCTCTTCCCTGGTCCAGAGGTAGAATTTCCCCTCCACGCCCTCCGAATCAGCGTCCAGTGCGGAGCAAAAGCCGCCTTCGGGATGGGTCAACTCGCGGGCGACAAAACCGATCGTTCCGGCCATCACGCGGTAAAAGTCCGGCTGGCCGGTGATCTGCCAGGCGTGCAAATAGACGCGCGCCAGTTGGGCGTTATCGTAAAGCATCTTTTCGAAATGCGGCACGCGCCAGTAGGTATCGGTGGAGTAGCGGGAAAAGCCGCCGCCCACCACATCGTACATACCGCCGCGCGCCATGCAGTTCAGCGCGTGAAGGGCCGGTTCGAGCGCATCGCGGTCGCCTGCGCAGTGCCGCCGCAGGAGGAATTCGATGGCCATGGGCTGGGGAAATTTGGGCGCGCTGCCCCAGCCGCCATATTCCCGGTCGTAATTTTGGCGCAGGGTTGCGGCCGCCTGGTCGAGGTGCCGGGGGGTGAGTGTCCGCTGGCTGTGGCTGAGGGAGGCGTGCTGCCGGATATGGGCAGCCACCTGTGCCGCCGAATCGAGCGCCTTTTCGCGCTCATTTTGCCAAAGCGCCGCCAGCGCTGCCAGCACTTCGCGGAAAGAGGGCATATTGTAGCGGGGCACCGGCGGAAAGTAGGTGCCGGCATAGAACGGCTGCAAGCCGGGAGTAAGAAAGACCGACATCGGCCAGCCCCCGGAGCCGGTGAGGGCCACTGTCGCGTTCATGTAGAGACTGTCCAGATCGGGTCGTTCCTCGCGGTCGACTTTGATGCTGACAAAATGCGCGTTGAGAAAAGCCGCGGTATCAGCGTCCTCGAACGATTCGTGCGCCATGACGTGACACCAGTGGCAGGCCGCATAACCGATGCTGAGGAAGATGGGCCTCTCTTCGCGTCCGGCCTTGTCGATCGCCTCCGGCCCCCAGGGGAACCAGTCCACAGGGTTGCGGGCGTGCTGGAGCAGGTAGGGAGAGGTTTCGTGACTGAGCAGATTGGGCATATCAAACCTTGTTGGATGAACGACTGCCCGATCCCTGCTGGATCGGGCGCGCAGGGCAAGATCACTGAAATACACTAAACAAGTACAAGGGAGCGCCGGGCCGGTTCCTACAGATCCTCAATGTGCTCCAGGTAGTACTCCGCCTGTTTGAGAATACTGGTGCGTTCCTGATCGGAAAAGCGGTCCAGCATCCGCAGCATCATGCCGATGCGGGGATTCCTGGCAAGCCGCTCCCGATGCCGGTCGTAAAAGGCCCAATAGAGGCTGTTGAAAGGAGAGGTTGCGGCAGGAAATAAAAGCCGGGTGTTGTCCGTTAGCCTTGATACATGGCATCATGTATCACTTTCACATAAGGATAATAATCTATGGCAACCAGCAGGCCCGGCCTTTTTGCCCTCATGCGGGCGCCCTTTTTCTCCTCCATCTTTGCACCCCTGCTGGCCGGGACGCTTCTGGCCGTGCTCGCCCGGGGTGAATTCAGCCTCGCCGGATTCGTCGCCGTGATGGTGATGGGCGTGGGTCTGCACGCGGCGACCAACGTCTATAACGATATCTTTGATACCCTGCAGGGCACGGACCGGATCAACCTGCACCGCAACGATTTCAGCGGCGGCAGCGGCTTCCTGGTCGCGCACCCCGAGCTGCTGCCCAAAATGTACCGGGTTGCGCGCAACAGCCTTCTCGTCGCCGCCGTGGCTGCCGCTGCTCTCATGGCCGTCACCGGTCGCCGCTTCTGGCCCTGGCTGATCGGCCTCTACCTGCTCTCCGCCTTTTTCAGCAAATTTTATACGGCGGCCCCTGTCAAGCTCGCCTACCGCGGCCTGGGCGAGTTCTCGGTCTGGTTCGCCTTCGGGCCGATGGCCGTTCTGGTTGCGGCCATCAGCCAGAGCACACTCTTCCATCCCTTTATTGTCTTTGCCATGCCCATCACCGGACTAAGCACCTCCTCCATCCTCTGGATGGGGCAGATGATCGACCTGCAAGCCGACAGCAGCGCCGGCAAGCGCGGGATCGTCGCGCGTGTCGGCAGCCGCCGCGGGCGCTGGGGCTTTTTGCTGATCCATCTTCTACTGATGGCCAATATCGTTGTCCTGGCTTTCGCCGTCCTGCCGCACGGCTGGCCCCTCCTGGCGGCGCTTATCCCTTATTTTTTACTGCTGCCGCGAACCTGGAAAACAGTGCATCAATTTCACGATCAGCCCGATCGTCTCAAACCCGCCGCAGCCTGGAACGTGCAGATTCATCTGCTGATGTCCATACTGCTGGTGCTTGGCTTGGGCATGACTCTGCTGATCAACTAGACCGGTCCAACACGAGCCATGTTCAACCGCATCCGCTCCATCCGCCATCCGGAAGGCTGCCACGGCCGGTCGCAAGCAGCGCCTTTTTTTGAAGGCTGGTATTACAAACTGGTCGACGCCACCGGGCAGCACCGTCTGGCCCTCATCCCCGGAATCTCACTTTCTGCCGATCCACAGGAGAGCCACGCCTTTATACAAATTCTGGATGGCGGAAGCGGCCACAGCGGTTACCACCGCTTTGCGCTGGATCAGTTCAGCGCGGAGGAGATGGCCCTCGCCCAGCGCATCGGCCCGAATAGCTTTTCCAGCCGGGGCATCGACCTCGATCTTGACGCTCAGGATTGGACGATGAAAGGCAGCCTGAGGTTTGGACCGCTGACACCCTGGCCGGTGAGCTGGCGAGCGCCCGGCATCATGGGGTGGTATGCCTGGATGCCCTTCATGCAGTGTTATCATGGTGTGGTCAGCCTGGATCATGCTCTTCAGGGTGAGATGGCTATCAACGGAAAGCGCATCGATTTCAGCGGCGGACGCGGCTACATCGAGAAAGATTGGGGACGCTCCTTCCCGCACGCATATATCTGGCTGCAGAGCAACCATTTCACTGCGCCGGGCACCAGCCTGATGGCCTCGGTGGCTGTCATCCCGTGGCTGCGGGGCGCTTTTCCCGGATTCATCATCGGGCTTTATCATGACGGCACGCTTTACCGCTTTGCCACCTATACCGGCGCCCGCCTCGATGAGCTGGAAATCGGCGATCAGGAGATCGTCCTGCAGGTGCACGACCGCAGCCACCGGCTCTCGCTGCGGGCGCAAGGCGGACTGCTGCAAGCGCCCACCTCCGAGGGGATGACCAGCAAGATCGGGGAGACCCTGGACGGGAGTATAACGGTGCGGCTGGATTCGATCACGGAGAAGCGGACTAAAGTCCAGCAGTCCGGACGGCATGCCGGCATCGATGCCGCCGGCGATCTGGACAAGCTGCGGCAGCTCTATCGCCAGGTCGCGGGCTAGCCCGCCGCGATGCGCTCGATCATGCCGTTGAAGATGAAATGGTGAAAGGGCAGCACCGAGTACCAATAGAGCCGGCCCTTGAGCCCCCACGGCCGGAATGTGGCCGTTTGATGCAGGATATTCTTGTCGTCGATCCGGAACTCGAGCCAGGCCTCCCCGGGCAGCTTCATCTCCGCGTAGAGCAGCAATCTCTTTTCCTCACGACTGGCGAGGATGACCCGCCAGAAATCAAGCGCGTCGCCGGCATTCAGTTCGGTGCGGCTGGTGCGCCCCCGCCGCAATCCCACGCCCCCCTGCAGCTTGTCCATGAAGCCGCGCAGGTTCCACAACCAGTCGGCGTAATACCAGCCGTTTTCTCCTCCGATAGTCCAGATCCGGTTCAATGCGCCCGCCGCATCCTGAACAGTCCGGCTGCGCTCATCCCGGAAGCAGCCATAGACCGGGACCTGGATGTACTGCGACACCCCCTTGCCGAGCACGTCGCTGGTCAGGGCATCCTTCCAGCTCGAGACCACCTGGTTCTGCTCGATTTTGTCGAAGGCGAGGGCGATGGCCTGGTCGTAGGGGATCAGTTCGATGCCGAGTTCGGAGGCCAGTGCGTTCGGCCGGCAGATCACCTCCACTTTCATGCTGTTGACCAGATTGACGGCCAGCGCGTAGGAGGTCGAGGTGATGAAATAGAGCCAGTAGGACGAGAGCTTGGGCGTCATCACCGGCACAACACCGACCCACCGTTTCAGTCCACGCACCCGGGCGAAGCGCAGCAGCATCTCCTTGTAGGTCAGAATATCCGGCCCGCCGATATCGAAGCTTTTATGATAGGCGCTCTCGTGCAGCAAGACGCCATGCAAAAATTCAATGACATTGCGGGAGGCGATCGGCTGGGTTTTGGTGTGCAGCCAGCGGGGGGCCACCATTACGGGCAGCTTTTCGACCAGATCGCGGATGATCTCGAACGAGGCGCTGCCCGAGCCGATGATGATCCCTGCACGCAGCGTGGTCAGGGCGAAATGCCCGGAGGAGAGGATCTCTTCCACATTTTTACGTGACCGCAGATGGCGGGAAAGGTGCTCATCATTGACGATGCCGCTGAGGTAGATCACGTGTCTGAGCGCACTCGTTTCCATGCGCGCGATGAAATTGCGGGCGGATTGGGCCTCAAGCTCCTCGAAATCCGCGGTTGAGCGCGCCATGGAGTGGATGAGATAATAGGCCGCGTCGATATTCGCCGGAATGGATCCCAGTGATGCCGGATCGAGAAAGTCGGCCTGGATCACCTCCAGCAAGGGCGAGGCCGCCTGGCTGAGGTTAAAACGTTTGACATCGCGGACGCAGCAGACGACATGGTGGCCGCTCTCGAGCAGTACAGGCAGCAGCCGTTTGGCGATGTAACCGGTGGCACCGGTGAGAAGTATCTTCATTTTAACTCCATCTGGTGGGATCTATGATCCTGCCTCCACCCCGCGCACTGAGTGGCGGAGGCAGCAGCCGGAAGTCCGGATTTTTGACCCGGCGCCGGCAGAAACGCGGCACTGCCTCCGCAGGCCGGCTGGCAATTCTTTATCTCTAAAAATAAGGGTAATAAATTAAAAAACAATACTTAATTTGCATTACTGTACGGATTACAGATCGCCAACCCGGCGCTTGCCCGCTCTTCAACCATGATCACCGCCTGCCGGAAGAGCGGCTCCGTTTGGCCGAAGCGATCGCCTGTGAGCGGATTTTCCTCTTGAATTTGCATGCCAGAATGGCTAATTTGGCCGCAGTCAGTTTCCTCTTTAACGGCTCCCTGTCTGGTATGCCGGAACCTGATGCGCTGCTCCTGCTGCTTCCGGCAGGCGCTTACAAGGAATATAAATCTCATGAACAGAGTTGACCGGCAAAAGTCCTCCCTCGCCACCCTCCTTCTGAAGCTGCCGGAAGGCATGCGCCTCGTCGTGCATACGGTGGTCATCGCCTTTGTCGCCGGTCTCTCGGCGGTCGCCTTTCTCTTTTTCACCCATTATCTTTTTGCGCAGAGCTATCTGGTTTTCGCTGCACGTTCAAAAAGTTACTTTGCCGTCGCCAGTTTCCTGATGATCACCCTCTCCTCGCTGCTGGTCTGTCTGCTCTTGAGATATTTCGGATCGGAGGCTGCGGGAAGCGGGATACCCCAGGTCAAATCGGCTTTCTGGAAGGAACTCGGCTGGATCCGGCTGCGGCCGGTCCTGATCAAATTTGCCGGCGGGATACTGAGCATAGGCGGGGGCCAGAGTCTGGGACGCGAGGGGCCTTCGGTCTTTATCGGCGCCGGCGTAGCCTCCAACCTCTCCGGAGCGCTCGGATCGCCCCGGCGTGAGCGCCGCGGCCCGGCGATCATCGGCGCCTCGGCGGGACTGGCGGCGGCCTTCAACACCCCCCTGGCAGCCATCACCTTCGCGATTGAGGAGGTAGTTGGCGATCTCAACAGCCGTTTTCTCGGGCGCGTCGTGCTCGCATCGGTGATCGGAGCCTTTGCCGTCTATGGCATCCTCGGGCGGCAGCCCGCCTTTTCCCTTCCCGCCGTCGAAAACGTCAGCTGGCTGCATTACGCCATTGTGCCGGCTGTCGCCCTGCTCGCTTCCTCAGCCGGCGCACTGTTTCAGAAATCGACTCTGCGGCTGCGGGGCCGGCTCGCCCGGCAGAAGCGTCTGCCCGTCTGGCTCCGGCCTCTCTTTGGAGGCTGGATCACCTGGAGCATCGGTGTAGCCCTTTTTCTGACCACGGGCAAGGTCGGCGTTTTCGGCCTTGGCTATCAGGACCTGTCGAGCGCCCTAAACAACCTCTTCGACTGGCGCGTCGCCGGCCTGCTGGTGGCGGCCAAGCTGGCGGCGACCGTCGCCAGCTACGGCTTTGGCGGCATCGGCGGCATCTTCGCCCCCGCGCTCTTTCTCGGGGGTATGAGCGGATATTTCCTCGGGGGGCTTTTCGGCCTGTGGCTGCCGCTGACCCCCGCCGACCGGATCGTGCTCTCAGCCGTGGGGATGAGCGCGTGCCTGGGCACGATCGTACGCGCGCCGCTGACCTCGATGCTTATCGTCTTCGAGATGACCCACCAGTTCGCTCTTGTGCCGGGTTTGATGATCGGAACCATCATCAGCCAGGCGGTGGCTCGGCTGAACGGATCACTCAATTTTTACGACGCCCTGCTGGTCCAGGACGGCCATGAGCTGCACAAGGTGCGGCCGCCTCTCGATCTGCAGAGCTGGCAGAACCTGCCCGCCGCCGCCATCGCCAATCCCCGGCCGGTCATCCTCAGCGATCTGACCGCGGAGAGTCTGAAAAAGGCGATCGACAGCCACCCCTATGCCTGGTTTCCGCTTATCGTGGAAGGGCATCTGACCGGGCTCGTCGGCCGTGCCGATATTGTCGCAGCGCTGCCGCAAGGTATCGAGCCCCGGGTCACTGAGGCGGTCACCTGCTACCCGGACCAGACCATCCGCGAGGTTGGCAACAAATTCATCGATTCGCCCTCCAATATCGTCCTCGTCGTGGAGCGGGAGCAGGAAAAAGTCATAGGGCTCATCACCCTCCACGACCTGCTCCGCGC
>JAKQKF010000412.1 GCA_029560815.1 bacterium | reverse complement strand
ATGCTCGCCGAAAAGGTGACGCCCGAAGCGGTCAATTTCATGACCAAACACGGCCGCGGTCTGGTCTGCGTTGCGATGACGCCGCAGCGGCTGGAAGAGCTGGACATCAATTTCATGGTGCGCAACAACACCGCACTGCTGGGGACCGCCTTTACCGTCTCGGTCGATTACCGCCACGGCGGGGTGACGACCGGTATCTCCGCGGCCGACCGCGCTGCCACCATCCGTGCCCTCATCGATCCGGACTGCAAGCCGATCGACTTTGCCAAGCCCGGCCACATTTTTCCGATCGCGGCGGTCAGCGGCGGGGTGCTGCGCCGCGCCGGTCACACCGAGGCGGTGGTGGATCTCGCGCAGGCGGCCGCAGCCTATCCGGCCGGCGTACTCTGCGAGATTATGGATGAAGACGGCACCATGGCGCGCCTGCCCGCGCTCTTCAAGCTGGCCCGGCAGTTCGGCCTGCGCATCATCACCGTCAAGGCGATGATTGAATACCGCCGGCGCCATGAGATCCTGGTCAAGCGCGTCGCTTCCACCGACCTGCCGAGCAAATTCGGCCATTTCACTCTCCACGTTTACGAGAGCCAGGTCGACGACCATCACCATCTCGCCCTGGTCAAGGGAGAACTCAACAGCGACGAACCCATGCTGGTGCGCGTCCATTCCCAGTGCCTCACCGGCGATGTACTGGGTTCCATGCGCTGCGACTGCGGGGAACAATTGGAATATGCCCTGCGTGAAATCGAAAAGCAGGGCCGCGGCATCCTTCTCTACATGCGCCAGGAGGGGCGCGGCATCGGTCTGGCCAACAAGATCATGGCCTACGCCCTGCAGGATCTGGGCAAGGATACCGTCGAGGCCAACGAAGCCCTCGGCTTCAAGGCCGACCTGCGCGACTATGGCATCGGCGCCCAGATCCTCTGGGATCTCGGGGTGCGCAAGATCGCCCTGCTGACCAATAATCCCAAAAAGATCGTCGGCCTCAAGGGCTACGGCCTCGAAGTGGTGGAACGCGTCCCGATCGAGATCGAACCCAACGCTGTCAACGGCTTTTACCTCGAGACCAAGCGCGACAAGCTCGGCCATCTCATCATGATGGACGAGGAGGCGAAGGGCTCAGACGGCCATGAAAGCTGATGAGGAGCGGTAAAAGGCCCCGGTAATATATCGCTACCCTGACTATTAACCCAGGTGGATTCCATGCCCAAAGTAATCGAAGGCCAACTCTCGGCGAGCGGCAAATCGTTCGCCATCGTCGTCAGCCGCTTCAATGAACTGATCTGCAAAAAGCTGCTTGAAGGAGCGCTCGACTGCCTCAAGCGCCACGGCGGCGATCTCGACCAGGTCACCATCGTCTGGGTGCCCGGGGCGTTCGAGATCCCGATCGCGGCCAAGCGCCTCGCCCGCAGCAAAGAGTATGATGCGGTGATCTGCCTCGGCGCTGTCATCCGCGGGGCGACCCCGCACTTTGAATACATCGCCGCCGAGGTCACCAAAGGCATCGCCCAGGCCGGTATGGAGCTGGAGGTGCCGATCAGTTACGGCGTCATCACCCCGGACAATCTCGAGCAGGCCCTCGAGCGCGCCGGCACCAAGGCCGGCAACAAGGGCTGGGATGCCGCCATGAGCGCCATTGAGATGGCCGACCTCTTTGCGCATCTCAAGGGGTAGCCGGATGAGAAGAGTGCCGGGATTGATCCCCGTTCTTTTGCTGCTGCTTTGCACCCTCGCCCCGCTGCGCGCGGCCGAATGGGAGTGGCGCACCTTCACCAGCGCCTCCGATGTCCGCCAGGTCCTGGCTGCGGATACGCTGATCTGGGCCGCCACCAACGGCGGCGTGCTCAGCTACAGCCCCCTGACTGGCCGTTTCACCCCTTTTGTCAACACCGACGGCCTCGCGGGCAACGATGTCGCTGCCATCGAGCGCGACCGGCACGGCCGCATCTGGATCGCGGCCGCCGGCGGCCTGATCAATGTCTATACCCCGGCGGCCGGGAGCTGGCAGACCATCATCGATTATAACGGCCAGAGCATCAACGATCTGACCGTGCTTGGCGATTCCCTCTTTGTCTCCCTAGATATCGGCATCAGCCTCTTCGACGCCGGCCGCTGGGAGGTCAAGGAAACCTACAAGATCGGCCGCGTCAACCGCACGCTCATCAACGGCCGGCAAATCTGGGCGGCCTGCCCGGATGGCGTGCGCGCCTCGGATCTCGATCTCCCCAACCTCATGGCGCCCAGCGCCTGGACGCGCTATACCATCGCCGACGGCCTGCCTCACAATGAAGCCCTCTCCCTGGCCGCCCATGCGGGCCGGATCTACGCCGGCACCGTCAATGGGCTGGGCATCTATGACGGCATCTCCTGGCTCCCCGGCGAACTGCTGGACAATACCATCGCCGACCTGGCGGTCTGGGACAATCAGCTCGCGGTCGTCGCCGGCTATGCCGTCCTCAGGCGGGCCGGAGAAAACTATTACAGCCTGATCGGCAACGCTCTCGCGCAGGCCACCTCGCTGGATGTCGACGCCGACGGCCGCCTCTGGGCGGGAATCAAACAGAACGGCCTCGCCTGGATTGGCCAGGGCGAAACCTCCTGGAGCCGGCTCATGCCCGACGGCCCCGCGGACAACAAGTATACTGCGCTCGCCTTTGACCGCAGCGGGGTTCTCTGGACCGCCTCCTCCAGCGGCGGCATCTCCCGCTTTGACGGCACCACCTGGCGCGTCTTTAACAAGACCAACCGGGCGCTGCCCAGCAACGATTACCGCACCCTCGCCGTCGACAGCCGCAACCGGGTCTGGGCCGGCAGCTGGGGGGCCGGCATCGCCCTCTTCACTACCATCGGCGACAGCATTGCCATCGATATTCTCGACGCCAAAGACGGCCTGGCCGGCATCTCGGTCAATCCCGAATATGTGGTCATCACCGGGCTGCACGCCGACGAGAGCGGCAACGTGTGGATTCTCAATTACCAGGCCGACAATCTGCAGATTCTCGCCGTCACCGATTCCCTCGGCAATTGGCAGTATTTCACCACCCGCGACGGCATCAAATCCAAATTGACCACGGCGATCACCGCCGATCAGAGTGGCCGCATCTGGATCGGCACCCAGGACCTCGGCATCAGCGTTCTCGATCACAACGATACCCCCTTCAGCAAGGCGGATGACGACCTCAGCCAGGGGCTGAGCACCGAAGACGGTCTCAACAGCCTTTTTATCCGCACCCTCGCCCGCGATGCCGACGGGGTGGTGTGGATCGGCACGCCCGAAGGGCTGGAGTACTGGTACGAGGGCAGCGTCAATCCGCGCTATCAGGTCATCAACGACGATATCAATGTCGTCTCCGTCGATGTGCGCAACAACAAGTGGATCGGCACCAGCGGCGGCATGAGCATGTTCGAGGCCGACGGCTACACCTGGCGCCATTTCTCCACCTCCACCAGCGCCCTGGTCGGTGATAACGTCACCTCTTTCGCCTTTAATCAGAACACCGGACAGGTCTATATCGGCACCACCAACGGACTCTCGCGGCTGCAGACGCCCTTCACCAGGCCGGCCGCCAACCTGAGCAGGCTCTCCGGGTATCCCAATCCCTTCCGGATCGAGGATCCGGGCTCGTTCTTTTATATCGAGAACCTGGCGGACAAGGCCACGGTGCGGATCTACACCCCGGAGGGGCGCCTCGTCCGGCATCTACCCGCCGCCCAGATCCACGGCTCGCGCACGGTCTGGGACGGCCGCAACGACCGCGGCGAATATGTGGCCAGCGGCGTTTACCTCTTCCTGGCCACCACCGAGTCGGGAGAGGCCGGATCAGGCAAAGTGGCGGTCATCCGTCCGTGATCAATCTCAATTAATTTGTCCGTTATTACATTTTAGCAAAAATCCGCTTGATAATATCTCGCCAATTCCGTTAATTTAAGAGTATTTACAGAAGCGAACCGGGTTGGGGAGAGGACCATATGCCGCGGCGGGAATGCAGCTCGGCATGAGGATGCGGCGTCTTACGAGGCCTTTGACAAGAGCATGCTCACTTTTCTCTACGCCAAAAACTATCTCCTCATCGATGAACTCAAGGTTGGCTTCACGCCGGGGCTGAACATCATCACCGGCGAGACCGGCGCGGGCAAATCGATTCTCATCGGCGCTCTGGCCGCCCTGCTGGGCGACCGCCTCGGCAGAGAGGTGATCCGCAGCGGAGCGGACAAGGCGGTGATCGAGGGCGAGTTTCTCATCGCCGCCGTTCCGGCCGCCGCGGCCTTTCTGCGCGGGAAGGAGATCGACGAACAGGGCGAGAGCCTGCTGGTGCGCCGCGAGGTGCATGCCACCGGCAAGAGCCGCTGCTTCATCAACGATACCCCGGTGCCGCTGCCGGTTCTGGCCGAGCTGGGCGACCTGCTCGTTGATCTGCATGGCCAGCATGAACATCAGCTTCTGCTCAAGGTCGCCAACCACGGCCCCTACCTGGATGCTTTCGCCGGGCTGGAGGCTGACCTTGAGGCCGTGAAGAGTGGTTACCAGCAGCTGGTCAACGCGACGAAGGAACTGCGCGCCCTCTCGGAGCAAGCCGCCGAGCTCGCTCGCTCCCGGGATTACATGGCATTTCAGCTCCAGGAGATCCGGGCGGTGACCCCTGTGGCCGATGAGGAGGAGGAGCTGCTGCGTGAAGAGCAGATCCTCAAGAATGCCGAGCTGCTTTTCGAGCGCACGGCCCAGATTTTCACCCGGCTCTACGAGTCGGAAGGCTCAGCTGCTGAACAGCTGACCGCCGCCGCGGCCGATCTCGCCCAGCTGGCGGCCATCGATGACCGCTTCAGCGCCATGCAGGGCGACTGCCGGAGCGCGCTCATCCTCGTCGATGAGCTGGCCAAGAGCGTACAGCACTACAATCAGTCCATCTCCTTCGAGCCGGAGCGGCTGGAAAAGGTCCGCCAGCGTCTGGCGGCCCTGACCGCTCTCAAGCGCAAGCACGGCGGCAGCCTGACCGATATCATCGCACTCGGCGCAAAGCTGGAGCGTGAGCTGGGGGTGGCCGACAATATGGAAGCGGCTCTCGCGCAGCTGGAGAAGGAGCGCGCAGCGGCGCGCAGCCGGCTGGCGGCGCTCGATGCGGAACTATCCGGCAAGCGCCACGCCGCTGCGCAGGAGTTCAGCAGTCGCGTCGCCGCCGCCCTCGCGCAGCTGGGCATGCCGCGCGCGCAGTTTGCGGTCGATCAACACGCCGCGCCGGCCGGCGATGAACCCTGGGTCGAGCGGGAGGGGCAGAAGCTGCGCATCGGTCCCCGCGGCTCCGACCATCTCGAATTCCTCCTCTCCGCAAATCCGGGCGAGGAGGCCAAACCGCTGGCGGCCGTAGCCTCGGGCGGCGAGATCTCGCGCGTGATGCTCGCCCTCAAGACCCTGCTCGCCGAAGCCGACCGGGTTCCCGTTTTGATCTTTGATGAGATCGATATCGGCATCAGCGGGCGCATCGCCCAGGCGGTCGGCCGCAGTCTCAAGGAACTGGCCATGAGCCATCAGGTGCTCTGCATCACCCATCTGCCGCAGATCGCCAGTATGGCCGATCATCATTTACTGGTCGAAAAGGGGGGGGACGAACAGCAGACGCGCACGACGATTCGTCCCCTTGCGCAGGAAGAACGCGTGGCCCAGGTCGCGGCCCTCATCGGCGGCGACGTGGTCACCCAGGCCCATCTGCAGAGCGCCAGCGAACTCATCGCGGCCGCCGCAGGCGGTGCCTGATCACCCGCAGGGGCGTGGTGATGAAGCAGTACGGGTTGGGGTGTGATTCGGAGCAGCTGCAGAAGGCAACGTAAAACCACAGAGAGATCAGGCAACCGGTCTACCTTAACTGACAGGCATCCAAGCAACGAGGTTCACATGAACAATCATTCACGTTCCGTCTGGGCGGTCTCGATCGCCCTGGTCGTCATCTTTGTCGGTCTTTTCCTGGTCTGTGCACAGCGCCGGGGCTCGGTCGCAGGGGGTGATGACCTTTCCAGCAACGACGAGGAGTTTCGTCAGGAACTGCTGCAGCTTCTCGATCTGACCGAGGGTGAGGGTGAGGGAGAAGCTGGTACGACCGATGAAGTGGATCTGGCCCTGGCTGACGAGCTCCAGCTGGGCAGCGATGAGGAATCGGCCGAGAGCGGCGACACCGCGCTCACCGACGATGAGCTGCTTGCCCTCTTAGGTGCGGAAAATGAGACCGGCGATGAGACCGCCGCGGTCGGTGAGCAGGTGGTCCCGCCCGCCCGGGATACCCAGCTGGAGAGCGAGCCGACGACCACCACGGGCACCATGGGGTTGACGCCGGAGATGTTCACCAGGATGCGCAATGATATCAACCGCCTCGAGGCCGCCCTGGAGATCAGAAGCGCCACCGTGGACAGCCTGCAGAGCATCATCGCCAACCGCAATGCCCGGCTGCAGGAGCTTGAGAGCCGCAAGGCGACACCCCGCATCGTGGTCCCGGATCTCTCCAAAACCGCCCGGAAACCGGCCCGCACCGCAGCCGCGTCCGCTGCAGCGGGAACCACCGCCTTCGATGCCGCTTATGAGCGCGCGCGCACCAAGTTCGAAAGACGCAGTTATCAGGCGGCGATCGACGAGTTCTCCGCCCTGCTCGCCGAATACCCCGACCATCGTCTGGCCGACAACTGCCAGTACTGGATCGGCGAATCCTACTTCGGCCTGAAGGAGTATCAGAAAGCGGTGGTCGAATTTCAGAAGGTCTTTTCCTACTCCGAAACGGACAAGCACGACGACGCCCAGCTTATGGTCGGACTCTCCTACGTCCGTTCCAATCAGGCCGAGCTGGCGCAAAAGGCCTTTGGCACCTTCCTTGACAATTATGCTGGGAGCGAATACACTTCGGTCGCCAAGCGCTATTATCGCAACATCTAAGCAAGAGTTTCCGCGTGAGCCGGTTTGTCCATCTCCATAACCACTCCCATTACAGCCTTCTCGACGGCGCCTGCCGCATCGAGGATCTCGTCGAGAGGGCGGAAGCGCAGGGCATGCCGGCAATCGCTTTGACCGACCACGGCTGCATGCATGGCGTCATCAGCTTTTATAAAAAGTGCAGCAAGGCCAAAATCAAACCCCTGGTCGGCTCCGAAGTCTATGTGGCTCCGGGCAGCCGTCTGGAGAAACAGCCCGATCCCGGCACCGGCGGCACCGCTTTTCATCTGGTCCTGCTCTGCAAGGACATGACCGGCTACAAGAACCTGATGAAGCTGGTCTCGGCCGGATATCTGGAAGGATTTTACTACAAGCCCCGCGTCGACCGCGCCCTGCTGCGCGAACATCGCGAGGGGTTGATCGCCCTCAGCGCCTGCCTCAAGGGCGAGGTCAGCCAGCGGCTGCTGCGCGAGAACGAGGAGCGCAGCCGTTCGGCCATCGCCGAATACCGTGACATCTTCGGCGAGGATTTCTACCTCGAAGTCCAGAACCACGGCATCCCCGAAGAAGAGACCGTCCGCAACGCCATCTTTACCATCGCCCGGGAGATGGATATCAAGGTGGTCGCCACCAACGATATCCACTATCTGGAAAAAGGGCATGCCGAAGCCCACGATATCCTGCTCTGTCTGCAGACGGGCAAGGATTTCGAGGATCCCACCCGCATGCGCTATGCCACCCGGGAGCTCTATTTCAAGAGTGAGGCGGAGATGGCCGAAGCCTTTCCCGATCATCCCGAGGCTCTGCTCAATACGCTCGAGGTGGCGGAAAAGTGCGACCTTCATCTCGATTCGCGGACCTTTCACCTGCCTGTTTTCCAGCTTCCGCCCGAGCACGCCGGCAAGAATCTGGACGATTACCTCACCGAGGTGGCGTGGGCCGGCCTGCGCGAACGCTATGCGGAGGTGACGCCGGATCTGGAGAAGCGGCTGCAGTATGAGCTTGAGATCATCAGGCAGATGGGTTATGCGGGCTATTTTCTCATCACCGCCGATTTCATCAGTTATGCCCGCAGCCAGGACATCCCGGTGGGCCCCGGCCGCGGTTCGGCCGCCGGCAGCCTGGTCGCCTATGTGCTCAAGATCACCAACCTCGATCCGATCCGCTATGACCTGATCTTCGAGCGCTTCCTCAATCCCGAGCGCATCTCGATGCCTGACATCGACATCGATTTCTGCTATGAGCGCCGTGAAGAGGTCATCCGCTACGTCAAGGAAAAGTACGGCTACAGCAACGTCTGCCAGATCATCACCTTCGGCACCATGGCGGCGAGGGCCGTCATCCGTGATGTCGGACGGGTTCTCAAGATAAACTATTCCGATGTGGACCGCATCGCCAAGCTGGTGCCGGAGCAGCTCAAGATCAAGCTCAAGGAGGCGATCGAGAACGTCGCCGAGCTGCGCCAGGTCTCCGAGAAGGATGAGACCGGCCGCCGCCTGATCGAACATTCGCTCGTCCTGGAGGGGCTGGCGCGGCACGCCTCCACCCATGCCGCCGGCGTGCTCATCACACCGGAAGAGCTGACCAACTATGTGCCGCTCTACAAGACCAAGGAAGGCGACATCACCACCCAGTACGACATGAAGTCGCTGGAGGAGGTGGGTCTGCTCAAGATGGATTTTCTCGGACTGCGCACCCTGACGGTGATCCAGAAGGCGGTCAAGGCCATTGCAGCCCGGGGCATCCAGGTCGACATCGATGCCATCCCGCTCGACGACCCCAGGGTCTATGAGGTCTTCGCCCGGGGTGAAACCATCGGCCTTTTCCAGTTTGAAAGTTCCGGCATGCAGGAGTATCTGCGTAAGCTCAAGCCCACCTGCCTGGAAGACCTCATCGCCATGAATGCCCTCTATCGTCCCGGGCCCATGGATTATATCAACGATTTCATCCGCGGCAAGCGCGATGCCGCTTCGGTCACCTATCTCCATCCCCTGCTCACCCCCCTGCTCGAGGAGACCTACGGTATTGCGGTCTATCAGGAGCAGGTGATCAAGATGGCGACGGAGGTGGGCGGTTTTTCGCTCGGCAACGCCGACCTGCTCCGCCGCGCGATGGGGAAAAAAGATCTCGAGATCATGGCCAGGGAGCGGCTCCATTTCATCGAGGGAGCGAACCAGCGCGGTGTGCTCAACAAGGTCGCCGACGAGATCTATGACATGATGGCCAAGTTCGCCGGCTACGGTTTCAACAAATCCCATGCCGCCTGTTACTCGCTGGTGGCCTATCAGACGGGTTTTCTCAAGGTCTACTATCCGGCCGAATTCATGGCGGCGAACCTGAGCAGTGAAATGAGCACCACCGCGCGGGTGGTGGTCCTGCTCGAGGAGTGCCGGCGCATGGGGCTGGAGGTTCTGCCCCCGGATGTGAACGAAAGCTACGCCGATTTCATCGTCACCGAAGGACGCATCCGCTTCGGCCTCGGGGCGGTCAAGAATGTCGGCCGCGGCGCCATCGAGGCGATCGTCGCTGGCCGTGAAAAGAAGGGCCGCTTCGAGAGCCTGGTCGATCTGGTCTGCGCCGTCGATCTGCAGGCGCTGAACAAAAAGGTGCTTGAAAGCCTCATCCAGGCCGGAGCGATGGACTCGCTGGCGGGAACCCGGGCGCAAAAATTCGCAGCTATCGAGGAGGCGATCAACTACGCCCAGCGTATCAACCACAGCGCTGCCACCGGCCAGTTCTCCTTTTTTGACGGCGGCGCGGAGAAGGACGATGCGAGTGAGAGCCTCCAGCCCCCCCTTCCCCTGGTTGCCGACTGGGCCGAGGGCGACGCCCTCAACCGCGAAAAGGCAATGCTCGGTTTTTTTCTCACCGGCCACCCCCTCGACCGCTTCCGCGAGGACATCCGGTCGCTCGCTACCGTCCCCCTCGACCAGGCTGGGGAGTGCAAGGACAACAGCAAAGTCCGCCTCTGCGGGCTGATCAGCGAGCTCAAGACCCTCCTCGACCGGAAAAAGCGGCCCATGGCTTTTTTCAAGATCGAGGATTTCACGGGCACCATCGAGGGGCTGACCTTCGCCGAGGCGTACGACAAGAACCGCAGTGCCATCCAGGTGGATCAGATCGTCATGGCCCTCGGCCGGATCAGCACGCGCGAGGGCGACGCGCCCAAGCTCATCGTCGAGGAGGTGATCCCCCTCGAGGAGGCGCGCAAACGCTTCACCCGCAGCCTTTTTCTCTCCATCGACCCGCACACGACCGATGCGGAGCTGCTGGCCGGGCTCAAACAGACTCTGAGCGAATTCGCCGGCACCGTTCCCCTCTATCTGCGCATCAAGGGGACGGATGACGGCGACTATTTCCTGCGTTCCCGCTCGATCACGGTCACCCCGAGCCTGGCGCTGCTCGACCGTCTGCGCGCGCAGGTCGGCCGGGAAAACGTCTGGGTGGGAGGCTGAGATGAGCCCTGCCAAAAAGATCAGCGATGCGGAGATCTGCCGGCGTATGGCCCAGCTCGTACGCGGCGAAACGGTGGGCCTCGGAGAGGCGGAATGGCGGGCTTTTTGCGTGCGCATGGAGCGCGCCGCGGCCGCTCCGGCCGCGCTCGCGGAGGGAGAGGGGCTGCTCATCCACATCGACGGCGCCGCCCGCGGCAACCCCGGCCCGTCCGCCATCGGTGTGGTCATCGCGGGGCCCGATGGCAAAACCATGCGCGAACACGGCGCCCGCATCGGCGAAACCACCAACAACGTGGCCGAATATCGCGCCCTGCTCTGCAGCCTCGAGCTGGCACTGGAGATGG
>JAKQKF010000411.1 GCA_029560815.1 bacterium | reverse complement strand
TGAGTAATGCGGGCTTCGTCGGCCACTACCCCGGCCTTGTGCAGCCGTGCCTGCAGCTCCTTGGTCAATTTCGCTGCCACCTCGTCGCCGCCGTTGCGCAGGGTGACTTCATGTTCCTCACCATGATCATAGTCGTAGAGACTGGCAATGCTGCGGATCGCCGACTCGGCTTGCACCTGCACATAGCTTTCATAATCCTCGACATCAAACGCCGCCTGGGCGGTATCCTGCACGCGCCACACCACCACTGCGGCGATTTCGATGGGGTTGCCGCGCCGGTCGTTGACCTTGAGCTTGTCGCTGTTGAAATTATGGGCGCGCAGGGAAATCTTGGCGCTCAGGGGCTGATAGAGAATGCCGCCGGTGGTGGCATTGACTGCCGTGGTCACGGCTGCACCCTTGCCTGACCCGTGTGATGGAGCTCCCGCGGACTGTACCGGTATCTTGGCGCGGGTGCGCGAATAAAAGGGATTGGCCCAATAGAAGCCGCTCTTGCGGATCGTCCCCTTGTAAGCGCCGAAGAGGATGAGCACGCGGGCCTGGTTGGGCTGCAGTGCGATGTGGCCTCTGAGCATGATGATGCCCAGTGTGATGAGAAAGGCACCGAAGAGCACGCCGCTCACGATGGCGCCGGCGCCGAGCCGCCCCTGCGCGCCGGTGACGGAGGCCCAGACGATCATAGCCGGGCCGGAAAAGAGGATGATCAGATTGATGAAGAGCATCGGCCAGCCATTGATGGCGCCTACTTCTTTTTCAATGCTCGCGGGTTTGACGGCTTCGGTGGACATAGACACCTCCATTATATGATATAATAGTGATATCAAAAAGCTATAAGAAATATATCGAATCCCGGCATGATTGTCAAGGGATTTTTTAGGACTGCTGCAGCGGAATTGTTCGGGAAGCGCATTTTTTTTCTGCCATCTTTGTCATTTTTTCCCTATACTGTAATTGTGCCAGTTCTGCTGGTGGAAACTCCGCACGGTTTGGCCGCTGGAGTGAAAATGCAGCGGTCACATAAAACGTCGACGAAATGAGGTGATCTTGTGAAGCGGCGTGAATTTTTATCAGCCTCCATGAAAGGAACTGCTGCCATGGCCTTCTTGCCCCATTTTTTAAGCTGTGCCCCGGACGGCATGCCCAAGCGTGATCTCGGCCGCACCGGTGAAAAACTCTCGATCCTGGGTTTCGGCGGCATTCTGGTGATGGACGAGGAGCAGGATGTGGCCAACGAGATGGTGGCGCGGTCTTTCGATCACGGCATCAATTATTTCGATGTGGCGCCCAGCTACGGCAACGCCGAAGAGAGATTGGGTCCGGCACTGGTGCCGTATCGCAGCCGCAGCTTTCTCGCTTGCAAGACCATGATGCGCAGGGCTGGAGAAGCCCGCAAAGAGCTGGAGCACTCGCTTAAAACCATGCAGACCGATCACTTCGATCTCTACCAGCTCCATGCCCTGACCACGGAGGAGGATATCGCAACCGCCTTTGGTCCTGGCGGGGCAATGGAAATTTTCTTCAAAGCCAGGGAGGAGGGCAAGGTCCGCTTCCTGGGTTTCTCTGCCCATTCCGAGAACGCAGCGCTGGCGGCGATGGCACACTTCCCGTTTGACACCATTCTCTTTCCGGTCAATTTTGTCAACTGGTTCGCAGGGCAATTCGGGCCGCGGGTTTTACCGGTCGCGCGGGAGAAAAAGATGGGCATTCTGGCCCTCAAGGGGCTGGCCCATCGGGCTATAAAGGAGGGGGAGAGCAGCCGCTATCGCAAGGTCTGGTATCACCCGATCGCGGCGGAGGAGGATGAGACGGCGCGGCTGGCCCTGAACTGGACCTATGGACAGGGGGTTACGGCTGCCATCCCGCCCGGCGACCCGGCCTTGTGGGACCGCGCCTTCCGCATCGCCGCGAATGTGCAGCCGCTGGACGCGGATGAGCTGCACCGGCTGGATGAGTTGGCCAGGGGAGTGGAACCGGTTTTTCACTCCTGAACACCAGGGATTATGGCCTCAGTCCATCAGATTCAAGGCTGTGCAAAAAGAGCTCCCGGAAACGGGAGCTCTTTTCATACCAGCCGGCTGTCTTGTTTTAG
>JAKQKF010000516.1 GCA_029560815.1 bacterium | reverse complement strand
TCGAATCACCCCACCGCTTTTCGCTGCTGATGTCGTTTTGATCCGGCGGATTAACTGAGGAGAGTTCCTGAATGGCCTTTGCGAAGATTACCCTTGATGGTGAAAAACTGACCCGGGAAAATTTCGCCCGTCCGCCCCGGGCGATGGGCATCCTGCCTTTCTGGTTCTGGAATGGGGAACTGGATGAGCAGGAGATGGAATGGCAGCTGCGCGAATACCGGGACAAGGGAATCCACGGACTCTTCATACATGGCCGCTTTGGATTGAAAGTGCCCTATCTCTCCGAAGGCTGGTTCGAAAGGGTGAAATTTGTCATCCAGGCCGCGCGCAGGATCGGCATCGATATCTGGGTCTATGATGAGATGAATTGGCCAAGCGGCACTGCAGAGCGCCAGGTGCCCGCCAGATATCCCCACCTCAGGCAGAAATACCTCGAGCTGGTCGTTCTCAACGTTGACGGCCCGCTCTTCACTTTCCTTGAAGCGACCGATTCGCGCTACGTCAACACCGGCGATTCACGGCCCATCGCCGCCTTCGCCTGCTCCGCCGAAGAATTCGAAAGGGGCATCACCCATCTCATCGATCTGACCCCCAACCTCTCCTTTAACAAGGTGGTGCCCTGGGAGGCCCCTGCGGGCAAGTGGAAGCTGCTCTACTTCCTCGAGAAGGAGATCGACTATTACATCGACACCCTTGATCCCGAATCCACCCGTCGTTTTCTCGAATTGACCCATGAGGGCTATAAAAAGGCGGTCGGCGAGGAGTTCGGCGCCATCGTTCCGGGCTTTTACACCGATGAGCCGGCGATGTACTACTACCAGGTGGGCGTGGATAACTATGTCGTTCCCTGGTCGAGCAGGATGTTCAAAATCTTCCGCAAACGGCGCGGCTATGACCTGAAGCCATGGCTGCCCGCGCTCTATGCCGACATGGGCGAAAGAACCGCCGCCATACGCTACGATTTCTGGCGTACCCTCACTGAGCAATACGCCGACAGCTATTACAAACAGATTCGCGACTGGTGCGACGAGAACGGCGTGATCTTCACAGGCCATCTCCTCTTCGAGGAGTGGCTGCGCGGACATGCTCGTTGTGAGGGCAATATCTTCAAGTATCTCAAACATATGCACCTCATCGGAGTCGATCATCTCTACCCAAAAATCGGCAGCGAGGAGGAACCTGCTGAGCATGTCTCGCTCAAGATGGCCAGCTCGGCCGCCCACCATTTCGGCAGCACCCGTCTGCTCTGTGAGTCCATGGGGGGAACCTACTGGGACTGCACCCTGGAACGCATGAAATGGATTGCCAACTGGGAGTACGTCCTGGGGGTCAACCTGTTCAACAACCATGGCTACCACTATTCCATCGAGGGCGAGCGCAAGCGTGACTGGCCGCCGAGCCAGTTCTATCACCACACCTGGTGGAAATACTACAGCCGGTTCACCACCTACATGGCTCGCCTGGGCCATGCCCTCTCTGGCGGCCGGCATGTGGCCAAAATACTGATCCTCTATCCGATCAACAGCATCTGGACCAACTATACCCCGCAGGAGCGCAACCGGATAGGCACCCTCATCGAATCAGACTATAACTACCTGACGGACACCCTTTTGCGCCTCCATTTCGACTTTGACTATGTTGATGAGGATGTTCTGATCGATGCCGGGATCGCGGAGGGTAAAATCCGTATCGCGGAGGAGGCGTATGACCTGCTCATCCTTCCGCCTCTGACCCATGTCAAGGCGGATACCTTCACAGCCATCGAAAAGTTCGCCAGCTGCGGCGGCAGGATCATCGCCGATACCCTGCTGCCCCTCGAATTTCTCGAGAGCAGGGAGAATGAAGCCCGGCGGCGGGTGAAAGAGTTGTTCGGCGCCGATCCGCTGCAGCTGCTGCAGCAGTTCGAGTCCGGCGCCCCGCTTGAAATAAAGCGCCTCGGAGAGGGCGGACGTCTGGCCCTGGTGCAGGGCCAGGGTCTGCACCAGCACAAACCCAAGGATGAATTTATGCGCCTGCTCGGGGAGATGCTCACCCCCGATGTGATCATCGGCCACGAGGCGGTTTTTTACCTGCACCGCATCAAGGACGGACACGATCTTTATTTTCTGGTCAATACCCTCCAGCAGGAGCTTGGCAGGGTGGAGGTGAGTTTTGAAAAGAGCGGCACGCCGGAACTCTGGGATCCGGACAGCGGCGAGATCAGACCGCTGCATGTGCATGAGATACGCGACGGCCGGCTGGTTTTGCAGCTCGATTTTCCGCCGGCAGCCTCGCATTTCGTCATCATCGGGGATGAGCAGCCCACTCTGCGGATAATCGACGCCAGCGTACACATCGAGCGTTTTGACGGCTGCAGGGCAACCGGATACGCCGATGCGCAGGCGAGCGAGCCTTTTATCCGCGTCGATGAGGGAGGAAAACTCCGGGAACTCCACGCCGAGGCGCTTGATCCCCTGCCCGATCTGCCGCTGGGCTCGCCCATCGAATTCAGCCTCGAGGGGGATAACGTGCTCTGCATCTCCCGCTGGAAGATGCGGGTCGAGGAGGCCGGAGAGTCCGGGCTTGAGCCCGCCCGGCCCGATTTCAATGACGAGGGCTGGCTCGATGTCACCCTCGGCGCCTGGGAGATGCAGCTTCCACAGGAACGCGAAGAGGAGAGTTACCCGGCGGCGCTTTGGTATCGCACCCGGTTCCTGATGGACTGTATGCCCGGCGATCTCCGTCTGCTCATCGACGGTTTCAGCGGCAGCGCCCATCGCCTCTTTATCAACGGGGAGGAGATTAAGGATAAGGGCAGGCGCAGTCCCCTCGACGCGGAGATTCGCGAGGTGGATATCCACCCCTTCATTCGCACCGGACGCAATGTCGTCGCTGTACGCCTGGTCGCAGAGCGACGCACCGACGGCATTCTCGATCTGCTCAAGATCGTCGGCCCCTTCGCTCTGGCCGGCTCCTCCGATGGCTACCGCATCACCGAGCCGGCCGGTCGCATCGCCGTGGGCGACTGGACGAAGCAGGGGTACCCCTTTTTCTCGGGCACCGGCCTCTACACCTTTGAGGTCGATCTGCCGCCGCATTACCTGCAGGGCAAGCTCTTGCTTGCGGCCGAGTGCGGCGAGGACGTGCTCGAGGTTTCGGTCAATGGAGATTCGGCCGGCATCCTCCCCTGGCATCCCTATCGGATCGATCTGACCGGACGGCTGCAACCAGGGCGCAATCGCCTTACCCTCAAGGTGACCAATACCCTCATCAATATCCTCGAGGCGGTGCAAAAGCCGTCGGGACTTTTTGCTGAACCCCGGTTGATCCACATGCCGGTGTATGAATTCACTCTGTAGGGGACTATAGCAACCAGGAAGACGGGAAAAACATGGATCGCAATGCAATTCTGGTCGTCGGCAGTGCCAATATGGATATGGTCGTGGTGGCGGAGAAATTTCCTCAGCCTGGTGAAACCCTTTTTGGCCGGCAGTTCAACATGTATCCAGGCGGCAAGGGGGCCAATCAGGCTGTCTGCGCCGCCAAGCTGGGAGGGGAGACCCATTTCATCGGCAGGATGGGCAACGATCTTTTCCGGGAGCGGCTGGTGCAGAACATGGCCAGTGACGGAGTGGTGATGGATCATCTTCTCATCGATGAGCAAGAGCCGACCGGTATCGCCCTGATCACAGTGGATGGCGGCGGCGAGAATGAAATCATCGTCATTTCGGGCAGCAACATGAAGCTTTCGCCCGCGGATGTGGAGAGCAGACTCGCACTTTTCAACCGGGTGGGCGTGGTGCTGGCACAGCTCGAGATCCCACTCGAGACGGTTGCCAGGACGGCAGAGCTTGCTGCGGCCGCCGGTGCCTGTTTTATCCTCAATCCCGCACCGGCCTGCAAGTTGCCTGTGGAGCTGCTGCAGCGGGTCGATTTTCTCACCCCCAACCGTCTCGAGCTGGAACTGCTCGCCGGCATGTCCATTTTGGATGACATCGAGTCGATCCGGTGCGCCGCCCAGCGGCTTCTGGACCAGGGCGTCGGTAATTTGCTGGTCACACTCGGTGACCGCGGATCGCTCTGGGTCACCCCGGGGGAGGCCAGACTGTTCGCCGCCCGGCGGGTCCAGGCCGTCGATACCACCGCGGCTGGGGATGCCTTCAACGGGGCCTTCGCCTTCGCCCTCTCGCGGGGTGAGACGGTGCCGCAGGCCATCCATTTCGCCAACCACGTGGCGGCCTTCTCGGTCACGCAGATGGGCGCACAGAGTAGCATGCCGACAGCAGCCGACATCGAAGAGTGGGTGTAAAGGGACAAACGGACTTGATGCCGTCGAGCCCGGCGCCGGCGCCATTTTGTCCGCCGGCCGGGCAAGTATGGATGCATTAAACACAGGAGTGAATAATGAAAAAACAGGGGATACTCAATGCGCAGCTCTCGTATCTGGTTGCGCGCATGGGCCATACCGACCGGCTTGTCATCTGTGACTCTGGCC
>JAKQKF010000364.1 GCA_029560815.1 bacterium | reverse complement strand
AACGGCCGCCAGACCCGCGGCACTCTTATGGCCCAGCTCCTGGCGACGGCGGTGGCCTATGGCTTTTACCTGGTACTGATCGGCAAAACCCTGGCCGGGGCCATCACCCTCGGCAGCCTGGTGATGTATTTTCAGGCCTTTCAGCAGGCCCTCAATGCCCTGCGCAACCTCTTCACCGGTATAGGGGACATCTACGAGGATACCCGCTTCGTTTCACAGCTCTACGACTTTTTCAATCTCGAGCCGGTGATGCCCCGCACCCGGCCGGTGCAGCCGGTGCCGTCGCCGGTCCGGCGCGGCCTCAGCGTCGAGGGGCTCGCCTTCCGCTATCCCGGCAGCGAACGCTGGGCCCTGCGCGAGGTCTCTTTCAGCGCCGCCCCCGGCGAACGCATCGCCCTGGCCGGAGCCAACGGCTCGGGCAAGAGCACCCTCATGAAGCTGATCTGCCGCCTCTATGATCCGGCGGAGGGACGAATCCTGCTCGACGGGGTCGATATCCGCGACTTTGAGCTGACCGGGTGGTGGCGTAATCTGGCGGTGATGTTTCAGGATTTCGAGGAGTACAATCTCAGCGCGCGCGAGAACATCTGGCTGGGGGACATCCGCCTCCCGCTGCACAGTCCGGCTGTGGAGCAGGCGGCGCAGCGCTCGGGCGCAGCTGGCGTGATCGAGGGGCTGCCGAAGGGCTATGAAACCATGCTCGGCAAGTGGTTCGATGAGGGGGAGGAGTTGAGCAGGGGGGAGTGGCAGCGGATTGCGGTGGCGCGGGCCTTCCTGCGCGACGCTCCGATCATGATCTTCGACGAGCCCACCAGCGCTCTCGATGCCCGGAACGAGTTTGATATGCTCAACGCCTGGATGGAGCGGGCGCGCGGCCGCGTCGCCCTGCTTATCAGCCACCGGGTCTCGACCCTGCAGAGCGCCGACCGCATTATCATGTTCAAGGAGGGCCGCATCGCCGAGACCGGCACGCACGACCAGCTCTGGTCCGCCGGCGGCCCTTACGCCGAATTGTTCAACCAGCCCATCCCCGGGCGGGAGTGAGTTCCCACCCCAGGCTCTCCCTTCCAATCTCGTTCCTACCCTGGTGATTTCAAAACTTTCGGACAGTCATTTCAATAAAGATTCGGACACTTCCTCATTGTCCAAAACCCTAAGAGCAATTTAGTAAAAAGTGTCCGAACAACAAATCAATAATTTGAGCCTCTGGTGATTAACGACAAT
>JAKQKF010000359.1 GCA_029560815.1 bacterium | reverse complement strand
AGAGTATTGAGATAACCCTGGATGTTGAAGGAGAAGGCGTTATAGCTGGCGTCGGCGGTGAGCTCCACCCGCTCACCGAGACTCTTGCCGACGGCGCCGCCGATATTCCAGCCCGTAAGATGCCTATCTTTAAAATCATCTGGCGTCACCGGGCTGGATATGCCCATATATATCCTGCCGGCAGGGCGGAAAGGGAGCCCGGCCGCCGCCGAAAGTGCGCAACAGAACAACATGCCTGCAACCATTGCCTGAAACCAAGATTTAAACATCGCTCTCTCCTGCCTGATAACCTGCCAGCCTGCTGTCACAACGGCTATAGAATAGCCATTGCCCGGCAAAAATGCAAGCGAAAATCCATGCCGCCATCAACGGCTGGCAAAAAATTGTTGCTTTTACTCTCCTGATTTGCTATTTTCATACTATAAAACGAAATTAGTCGAAAAGAGTGAACATGAACAAGGACGACATCATTCGCGAAGAGATCATCATCGCGGCCAAACACGTTTTCCGGAAGTGGGGCCTGAAAAAAGCCACCATGGAGGATATCGCCGCCGAGGCGGGAAAAGCCAAGAGCACCCTTTATTACTATTACCAGAGCAAGGAGGAGATCTTTGATGAGGCGATTTTTGCCCATCTGGCCATGATCCTCGCCGATACAAAGGCGGGCGTCGTCGACGTTCGCCCGGTCAAGGAGAAGATCAAGCGATACGTGGCCGCCTCCCTGACCGAAATGAAGCGTCATGCCCAGGACTACAGCCTCGTCTGGGAGGAGATCAAGGGCAACCAGCGGCTGCTGCGGAAACTGCAGGAGCATCTGCAGGCGGAAGAGCGCCTTTTTTATCTGGAGGTGCTGCAGTCGGGGGCGCAGTCGGGCGAGTTCATTTTTGCAACCGAGAAAGAGCTCATTTCGGCTGCCCACACCCTGGCCGGCATCATGCGCGCTCTTTTTCTCTACCTTTTTCTCGAGGCCGAAGAGAGTGAGCAGATCGATATCACCGCCCGTCTGATCGCCAACGGCATTTAAACAGGACAGGAGAAGCTTTAATGAAGAGAGGCAAATTTGCGGCCATCCTGATTACGGCAAGTTGTATGCTGGCCGGTTGTTCCCGGCCCTCGGCTGATGCCACGGTCGGCAGGCCTGTGCCGGTCGAAGTGGCCCGGCCGCAGCTGTTCAGCGCAAGCCATGCCATGGCCTACAGCGGCACCATCGAGGCCGCCGAATCGGTTCCCCTCAGTTTCGCCACAGTAGGCAATGTCGCCCGGGTGGTGGTTGCGGAGGGGGAGGCGGTGCGCAAGGGCCAGCTTTTGGCCGAGTTAAACGCCGAGAGCAGCAGGAACGCCTACGAGGTGGCCCTCGCGACCCTGAAACAGGCTGAAGATGGCTGGAACCGGCTCAAGCCGATGTACGAGAGCGGCAGCCTGCCGGAGATCAAGTGGATCGAGATGGAGACCAATCTGCAAAAAGCGCGCTCCGCTGCGGCGATCTCGAAAAAAAATCTTGATGACTGCCGGCTGATCTCGCCGGTCGACGGGATCGTCGGCCGGCGTGCGATTGACCCCGGCATGGGGGCGATGCCCAATCTGGCATCGATCACCATTGTCAAAATCGACAGGGTTTTCGCCCGGGTGGCCGTCCCCGAAAACGAGATCGCCCGGGTCGCCAGGGGGCAGCAGGCCCGGCTCCGCATCGGCGCCCTGGAGGACGCTGAATATACCGGCAGGGTGGAGGAGGTCGGCGTCGTCGCCGATCCCCTTGCGCACAGCTATGCGGTCCGCATCATCCTGGACAATCCCGGCCACCGCATCAAACCGGGCATGATCTGCAGCATCGTGCTCGCTGATTCGGGCCGCAGCCGCGGCCTGGTCCTGCCCGGCCGGGCGGTGACGGTGGATGAAAACGGCAGCACTTACCTCTTCGTCGTCACCGCTGACAGCCTGGCCGTACGGCGTCAGGTGACCGTCGGCTCCCTGCTCAATGAGGGCATCGAGATCCTCAGCGGTCTGGATCCGGAAGAACTGGTGGTCCTCTCCGGCCAGCACAAGCTCGCCGCGGGGATGCCCGTCCGGATCATCAACCGCTGAACGGGGGAGAAGAGATGAACAAGGAAAAAGGCTCCCTGATCGGTTTTCTGCTGCACTATGAGCAGGTGATCTATCTCATTGTGGTTATCGCCGTCCTCATCGGCGTCGCCGCCCTGGTGCTGATGCCCCGCGACGAGTATCCGCAGTTCCGCATGCCCCTCGGCATCGTGATCGGCATCTATCCCGGCGCCTCCTCGGAGGAGGTTGAGACCCAGCTCACCGCCCGTGTGGAGCAGCATCTTTTCCAGTACAAACCGGTCAATCGCGCCAAGACCTACTCCATTTCCCGGGAGAACGTCATGGCCATCTACCTCTTCGTCGACGGCACCGAGGAAGAGCTGGCCGATTTCTGGCTCAAACTTCAGCACGGTCTCAACAGCCTCAGGAATGAGCTGCCCTCCGGTGTGCTCTCCCTGACGGCGGACAACGATTTCGGCAACACCTCGGCGCTGCTGCTGGCAGTGAGCTCGGAGAGCCGCAGTTACAAGGAGCTCGAGGCCTTTGTCAAGGAATATGAGAGCGGCGTACGGCGGGTGCCGTCGATTTCGCGGGTCAAGCGCTACGGCCAGCAGCGGGAGCAGATCAGCGTCTATCTGGACGACGCCAGGCTGGCCCGCTACGGCATCAAGCCCCTGCAGGTGCTCGCCGCCCTCAAGCCGCCCGGTTCGGTCACCTACGCCGGCCAGATCGACGACGGCGAGCTCACCCGGCCGATCCACATCTCCTCCAGCCTGGCCAGCGAGATGGATGTGGCCGGTCAGATCGTCTGGTCGGACCTCCGGGGGACGGTCCTGCGCGTCAAGGATGTCGCAAGGGTTGTGCGCGAATATGAAGAGCCGGACGCCGCCATCCGTGTCAACGGTGTCAAGTGTCTGATCGTCTCCCTGGAGGCGCAGCCGGGCAAGAACATCGTCGCCTTCGGCCGCGAGGTGGGGGAGGTGACCAGGGCCTTTGCCGCCGGCTTGCCGCCGGATGTAGAGATCACCACCATCTCCAACATCCCCTATGTGGTCGCCAAATCGGTAGGCAATTTCCTCAAGGAGTTCGGCATCTCGATGCTCTCGGTCATTGCCGTTACTCTGCTGCTGCTGCCGGGGCGGGTGGCGCGCATCGCCGCCCTTTCGATCCCGGCCTCCATTTTCACGGCGCTGGGGATCATGTGGATCTGGGGCCTCGACCTGCAGACGGTCTCGCTGGCCGGCCTCATTCTCGTCCTCGGCATCACCGTCGACGACGCCATGGTGGTGATCGACAACTATATCGAAAAGCTCGACCACGGCATGCCTCCCTTCGAGGCGGGCTCCCGGTCGGTGACCGAGCTCTTCAGCTCGGTCCTCTCCGCCACTTTGGTCATCATCTCCTGCTTTCTCCCCATGCCCTTCTTTATGACCGGCACAGGCGGTGATTTTCTGCGCTCGCTCCCCCTGACCATCACCTTCGCCCTGATGGTCTCCCTTTTGGTCGCCGTCACTGTCATCCCCCTGGTGAGTTTTCATTTGATCAAGACCGGGGTCAGCGGGCGCAGGACCAGACGCGGCGGCCGTACCTTTCTCGACCGCATGCAGTCCTTTTACAACGGGGTGGTCGACAAGGCCTTCCGGCATAAAAAAATGGTCGTCGCCACCGGCGCCGCCTCGCTGGCCGCCGGGCTGCTCCTGTTGGCCACCATTCCGCAGCAGTCCTTTCCCAAGATCGAGCGCAACCAGTTCGCAGTGGAGATCTTTTTGCCGCCCGGCAGCTCCCTGCGTCAGACCGACGCTGTGATGAAGGAACTGGAGGAGATCCTCTCCGGCGATGAGCGCATCGAGGTGGTCACTTCTTTCGTCGGCACCAGTTCGCCGCGCTTTCACAGCCTCTATTCGCCCAATTATCCGGCCCGCCACTACGGCCAGATGGTGGTCCTGACCAGCTCGAACAAGGCGACCATCGAGGTGCTGGATGAGTACAGCGAGAAACTCTATAACCGCTTTCCCAACGCCGATATCAAGTGGAAACAGATCGCCTTCGATGTCCAGAAATCCCCGATCGAGGTGCGCATCTCGGGCGATGAGATCCCCGTACTCAAGCGGACAGCTGCGGAGGTGGCGGCGATCATGCGCTCGATACAAGGGACGGAATTCATCCGCACCGATTTCGGCCAGCCGCTGCCGACCGCAGAGCTGGTTCTCAAAGGGGACGAGGCCGCCCGCCTGGGCTACTCGAACACTCTGCTCGGCTATTCCCTGATGACCGGCACCGGCGGCTTCCCCGTCACTACAATCTGGGAGAACGACTATCCGGTTGCCGTCAAGCTCAAGGTGGACAAGAAGGTCAAATCCTCTCCGGACGATATCCTCGACCAGCATGTCACCTCACCGCTGCTCGCCGCTTCAGTGCCCGTGCGCCAGATTGCCGATCTGAAACCGGGCTGGAGCGAAGCCGAAATTGTGCGCCGAAACGGAGTGCGCACCCTGACCGTGCGCTGCGAAGTCAACCGCCGTCACTACTCCTCCGCTGTCCAGAAAGAGCTCCAACCTCTGGTCGACCGGATAGTGCTGCCGGAAGGGGTCTCGATCGAATACGGCGGCGACTATCAGGATACCAGGGAGAATATGACCCCCTTTTACTGGTCCCTGGCCACCAGCATCATCCTGATCTTTCTGATCCTGATGGTGCAGTACAAGCGTGCCAGATCGGCGCTGCTGATCATGATGACCCTTCCCCTCAGCGTCTTCGGCGCCGCAGTGGGGGTATTCCTCACCGGCTACCCCTTCGGTGTCACCGCCTTTGTGGGGGTGATCGGCCTGATGGGCATCGTTGTGCGCAATGGCGTCATCCTGGTCACCTATGCCGACGAACTGCGGGCTGAAGGGTTCTCCGCCGAGGAGGCGGCTATGGCCGCCGGCAAGCGCAGGATGCGGCCGATCTTTCTCACTTCGGCTGCCGCTGCGGTAGGCGTCATTCCGATGATCCTGAGCGGATCGACGCTCTGGGGGCCTCCGGCCGCCGCCATCTGTTCCGGGCTGGTCTTCGCTTTGGCCCTCTCGCTGCTGGTCATGCCCGTGCTCTATTACTATTTTCACCGCAACCTGGAAAGCGTGCACTCATGAAACGATCGATCCTTTATGCCGGGCTGGCCGTTTTGCTCTTCGCGGAGTCGGCCGGCGCCCAGCGCCTTCTCACTCTCGAAGAGAGTCTCCGCCTCGCCCTGGAGAACAACGCCGGCATCATGAACAGCCGGCTCGAAGCGGAGGCGGCGGAGCGGATCCGCCTGGCGGCGGCCACCCGCTACTTTCCCGACATCAGCGCCGGCGGCCTCTATTTCGACGCCAGCCGGGCGCTCTTCGAACTGAGAACCCCCGGCGGAGATCTGCCGGTTTATGACGGCAATCCCGCCAACCTGCTCCATCCCGCCAGTTTCGCCTACTTCCCCGGGGGAGAGACCAGCCTGCTCGGCAAAGGTCAGGTCGGTTACCTGGACATCATTCAGCCCCTCTATGCCGGCGGACGGATCGTCAACGGCAGCCGCCTGGCCGCGCTGGGGCGGGATGCCGCGCGTGACCGGAGCCGGATGACCCGCGATGAAATCCTCCTCGCCACCAGCGAACTCTTCTACCGGACGCTCTCCCTCGATGAAAAACGGGCCACCCTGCGCAGCTATGAGACCCTTCTCGATCGGCTGGCGGAAGAGGTCGGGACCGCCCTCGCGGCCGGCCTGGTCATGCGCAATGATCTGCTCAAGGTCAACCTCAAGCGCAGCGAAGTGCGTCTCAACCGCTCCCGGCTCGAGAATGGGCACAAGCTGGCGGCCATGTCGCTCTGCCAGCAGATCGGCATCCCCCGGGATTCGACCCTGGTCCTGGCCGGAGACTGGTCGTCAGCCGGCGCGCCGCAGAGCTGCTATGTTGATCCGCAGAGTGTCCTCAAACAGCGGCAGGAATATGCCCTGCTCGAAAAATCGGTCCGGGCGGCGAAGCTGCAGACAGCGCTGAAACGGGGCGAACTGCTGCCGCAGGCCGGCATCGGCGCGCGTACCATGGTGGTAAAGCTCGATGAAGGACCGCGGCGCACTCTGGGTCTCGTTTACGGCTCGCTGTCGATACCCCTTTCGGGCTGGATCGGCGGCAGCGCAGAACTCGAGGAGCGCCGCCTCCGGGAAAAGATCGCGGAGAACGAACTCCGGAACAATGCGGAACTCCTCCTGCTCGAGATGGAACAGGCGTGGCAGGAAGTGACCGACGGCTGGAAACGGGTGCTGCTTAGCGAAGAGGCCGTTGCTCAGGCGGAGGAAAATCTGCGCGTCAATGAGGAGAGTCGCCGGAACGGCCTGACTGCCCTATCCGACCTGCTCGAGGCCCAGGCCTTGCTGCAGAAGAGCCGGGATGAGCTGACCGAGGCGCGCTCCGATTACTGCATCAAAAAGTGCCGCTATCTGCGGGTGACCGGGAGGTCCGCCGCTTCGCTCTGATTTCCATTGACGTACGGGTAGCATGAGCCCGGGCTATGGTGAAGGAATATTCTTTCACCGGCCCGGGCTTTTTTTGTCTTCTGGCATACCCCTTGCATTATGTGAATTCGATTGAAGGTTTAGCTATTGTAATGATAATATTATCAGTCAATTAAATATTTCAGTTATTAAACCAGTCAACCGGAACTGTTTACTCCGCGCCACAGTCACTGACCAGGAGAGAGGTAAAATGAACAGGTATCAGGCAAGTTTGAAGGAGAAGGGGATTCTGTTTCTCATCGCATGGCTGTTTTGCATTGCACTGCCTGGTTATTCCGGGACTTCGGGTTTTCAGGAATACCTGATACCAGGTCAGGAGGCCCTGCTGCGCAGTCATTACGTCTATCTCGACAATGATCCGGCAGTAGGCAACACCATGCACTGTGTCATCAGCGTGACGGCCAGCACAGACGGCACGATCATCAACTATGACCACTGGGAGAACGGCTACGGCACACCGGACGAGACCTATACCCTCAACACCGGACAGTACAAGGTCTTCGAGTCGGGCAACATCCCGGCCAATCCGCGCGGCACCTCCACCTACTATGACGGCGGGGACCGGATCACGGTGATCGGCGGACCTGCTTTTGTCTCCCGCGCCAGCTGGCCCGAGGATCCCGGCACCGTGATGGCCCTCGCGTTCGAGATTCTGCCCATCCAGGCCCTTTCGAACGCTTTTGAAATGCCGGTGGGATCAGACCTCTATCAGAATGACCGTTCCGAGCCCTTTGCGGATTTTGAGCGCGTGGTCCTGATGGTGCAGTCAACGCGGGACAACAACGCAGTCACCATTTACGGCCCTGATAATGCAGTGATCTATTCGGGGACTCTCAACAAGGGCCAATCGGCTGTCGACACCGATCTGCGCAATGTCCGCAAGGGCACGCGTGTGACAGCGACCTGGCCGGTCCAGATCCAGTTCCTCACCGCTCTGGAGGTGACCGGCACCAGTTCCCAGATCAACGGCTTCACCGGGCTGCCGACTGCCCTGTGGGGACGTCGCTATGCAGTCCCTGTCACCAGTTTTCCGCCGCGAAGCTCAACCCCGGCTTCTCGGACCGACCTCTATCTCTATAACCCGAACAGCCAGCCGATCACAGTCACCTACCGCGACAGCACCACGGGCAGCTTTACGATCGCGGCCAAGCAGCTCGCCTCGTTCGCCCTCAAAACCGGGCACTATGTCCCGCGCAATTACGGGGTTGATCTGACCGGCAGCAGCACCTTCTGGGGCTTCGGCATCGCCGGCACCGGCTATGATTCCTGGGACTGGGGGCTGATTTTTATCCCCAAGGAGTACTGCCGCACCCAGTATGTGGTCGGTTGGGCCCCGGGGGATCTCAACAAGACCAACAACTACTCCGCCGTCTTTGTTATGCCTTTCCGTAATTCATCGACCATCTTTGTCGATTATGACCAGAACGGCACGGTGGACAACACCTATACCGCCTCGCGGCCGCAGGTGGTGCGTATCGTCGATCCCAACGACCGGGACATGACCGGGGCGCGCATCTGGAGTCCGGACACCCTCGCCATGAATTATGGCGAGATCAGCGGCGACCCGACCGTCACCGGCAGCCCGGCCCTCGATCTGGGCTATACCCTGATCCCCCTGGCCGAGCAGTTCGTCGACCAGGTTCTAAGTATCGAAAAGGGGGTCAACATCGATACCGTCGTTGTGGGTCATCCGGCCGAGTTCACCCTCACCGTGACCACCTACAGCTATCTGGTCGGCAGCATCAAGGTGCGCGATTTCATGCCGCCGGGCTGGGACTATGTCACCGGCTCGGCTGTGGTCTCCTTTTCCAATGGCAATCCCCCCCAGCAGGTCGAGCCGGCCCAAAGTGGCACAGTTGCCGCCGGGCTGACCCTCTTTTGGGATCTCAACTATACCCTCAATCCCAACCAGACCATCACCATCGCCTTCTCTATCTATCCGACTGCCACAGCAGCCGCCGGGGTGACCGAGAACTGTGCCGAGGTCCAGGGCACCAACAGCGGCAATACCTTCACGGCGGATGGCTGCGGCTTTATCTACAACCAGCCGGCCGGGGATATCGGCGACCAGGTCTGGAACGATCTCAACCGCAACGGCATCCAGGACGCCGGTGAGCCGGGCTTGCCCAATGTAACCGTAGCCATCTACACCGCCGGCGGCACCCTCGCGGGCAGCACGGTCACCGACTCCGACGGGCGCTACCTCTTTTCTGATCTTCTGCCCGGCGACTATTATCTGCAATTCACCGCCCCTGCCGGCTACGCCTTGAGCGCCGTTGACCAGGGCGGCGACGACGGCCTCGACTCCGACGCCGATCCCGCCACCGGACGCACAGCAGCGACCACCCTCACTTCGGGCGAGATCGATCTCGGCTGGGATGCGGGACTTTACATCCTGGTGCCGGATATTCATCTTGAGAAATCGACCAATGGCATGGATGCTGATCTGCCGGCCGGGCCTTCAGTACCGGTTGGCGATGCGGTAACCTGGAGCTACACCGTCACCAATCCCGGGGATGTACCCTTGAGCGGGGTAACGGTCACAGACAATCAGAGCGGAGTCCAGCCGGAATATCTCAGCGGGGATGACGGCGACAACCTGCTTGAACCTGGCGAAATCTGGATTTTCCAGGCGGCCGGGGTTGCTGCCGCCGGCCAGTATCAGAACATCGGCACGGCCTTTGGCCGCTACAACGGCCAGAGCGTCAGCGATACCGACCCCAGCCACTACTTCGGCGAATGGCCCAGGGCATCCCTCAGCGATTATGTCTGGAACGACCTCAATCGCAATGGCATTCAGGATCCCGGCGAACCCGGCCTGGCCGACGTGTCCGTCGCTCTCTTCACGATTGACGGGCTCCCGGCGGGGACGGTTATGACCAACTCGGACGGCCGCTACCTCTTCGAGAATCTTGTTCCAGGCGACTACTATCTGATCTTCTCCACTCCCGCCGGCTATGGCTTCACCTCCGCCGACGCGGGCGACGACAACCTCGACTCCGATCCCGATCCGGTAACCGGGCGCACCTCCACCATCACCCTTGCGCCGGGCGCCAATGATGCCTC
>JAKQKF010000355.1 GCA_029560815.1 bacterium | reverse complement strand
CGCTCCGGATGTACAAACCGGAGCGGGAGAGATCGTGGGGACAATTTGAGTCGCCCCCGCAAGGCGTTGCGCGGCAGGACAATCAGGCGCGCCGGCCCTATCCGACGTCAGACTCCGTCATCCACCGGCGTCGCTGCCCCCGGCTTGGCCGGCACGCTCCGCTTGCGCCTGCCCGTCCGCGTGCCGCGACGCCTCCCCTGCTGGCCTTTGACCTGGGGCAAGGCGGAAGCCAATGAAGTGGCTGGCCCCACCGGGCGGGTCGTTGAGGCGGTAGGCAGAACGGCAGTACCGCGCGACGCTGAACCACGACCCGCCGCGCAGCACGCGCCAGCTACCATCCGGAGGGCCGGCCGGGTCGATCTGCGAGCCGTCGGGATAGGGGCCGTACCAGTCCGCACACCACTCCCAGACGTTGCCGTGCATCTCGTACAAACCCCAGGGGTTGGGAGGAAGCGACCCCACGGCGACGGTCCTCTCCCGGTACAAGCCCTTCTCCGCACCGGCGTAGGGATAATTGCCGTTGTAGTTCACCTGCTCGGGTGTGATGTTCCTGCCGAACGAAAAGGGCGCCGTCGTACCCGCCCGGCAGGCATACTCCCACTGGGCCTCGCTGGGCAGGCCCGCATCCAGCCCCGGCACCAGCGCGTTCAGACGATCCAGAAAGGTCTGCACGGCCTCCCAGCTCACCTGCTCTACAGGCTGGGCAGGGTCATCCTGAAAGAAGCTGGGATTCTCCCCCATCACTGCCTGCCACAGGGCCTGAGTGCAGGCCGTATCCGCCAGCCAGTAGCCGCGGCTGAGGGTTACTTCGTGCGGGGCTTCGCGGTCAAAGCGATTCGCTTCCTCTGGCGGTGACCCCATCAGAAAAGTGCCGGGCTGAATCCAGCGAAAGCGCTGCCTGACGCCTCTGAAACTCAAAGTCGCAGACAGCCCCCACTCGGCATCATCAGCCCATTCACACGCCCAGGGTGGGGGAAAGGGATAGGGGAGGATCAGGCTCATCCGGGACTGCCCTCATGAAAACGCGGGCGCCAGCCCGGCGGGCTTTCGGTCATGCTCCTGCATGCCCTACTCACGCACCGGGTGGCCTTGGGTTTTTGCCGCAGCCCCAGCAGGCACCACGGACAGGATGAAAGTCTGGTCAAAGGCGGACTCTCCGGCTTTTGAGCTGGGGCAAGGCGGAAGCCAATGT
>JAKQKF010000340.1 GCA_029560815.1 bacterium | reverse complement strand
TCCTCAGCCCGCACCGGGTAGAGCAGGACAGTCTGCTCGCCGCCGCAGATCATGCCGCCGGATTCGGGAGCATCCTCCTCCAGGCGCAGCCGCTTCGTTACCGGCTCGGGATTTTGCATCCGCAGCAGGGCGCGCGCCTCTTCGACCAGTTCGTACTCGAGCGCGCCGCCGCCGATGGAGCCGGCGAGTCCCCCGTCCGCGGCCGCCGCCATCTTGAAACCCGCCTTGCCCGGGGTCGCGCCGCTGGTCCCGGTGACAGCCAGCAGGACGACCGGGCACGCCGAACTGTATATGAATTGCCAGAAATCAACAGTTTTCAATAAAGGTTTCCTCGAAATGAAGCAGCAGATACTCATGCGAATAATCTACTCAAGAGTAGCCGGATTCCCAACAAAAAAGAGCGGCCGGAGCCGCAAGTTTGAATCAGGCGCGGGTAAATGCGGGGATCATCCGGAGGATTCTCCCGCCTGCAGGGCCATGAGCAGGCGCTCGTGGGTAAGAGGAGCGACATAGGGCAGTTCGAGGCCCGGGCGGGCAGCGCGCAGGGCGTCGAGCAGGGCGAACCAGCCGCCGATGCCGTACATGAGAGGAGGTTCGCCGATGGCCTTGCTGTGGTAGGGACCGTTTCCCCCTTCTGAGCGCTCCAGCCAGTGCAGCTCGACCTCGCCGGGCGCGAAAAAGAGGTCCGGCACCTTGTAGGTGGTCATCGAGTCGGTGAGCAGCCGGCCCTTTTCGTCATGGAGCACCTCTTCCAGGGTCATCCAGCCCAGCCCTTGCAGGAGGGCCCCCTCCACCTGGCCGCGGTCGATCTGTGGATCGAGGGGGCTTCCGGCGTCGTGGACGATGCGTACGGCGTCGAACCGGCAGGTGCCGCGCAGCGGGTCGAGGGTCGCCTCAACCAGGGCGGCGCCGTAAACATGGTAGCTGAAGGCATCCCCCTTGTTGGTGGTACGGTCGAAATGGATGCCGGGGGTGGCGTAATGGCCGTGGGCGCTCAGGCTGATGCGCCCGGCGCAGGCGGCGGCGATGAGCTTTTCCCAGGTGTAGGGCAGGAGCCGCTCCCCGACCTGGATCTGCTCGCGGCGGATGGTCACCAGCCCGGATCGATCCAGTCCGGCGAGGCTGGAGATGAAGGGGCGGAGCCGCGCCAGCAGGGTCTCGCAGGCGATGCGCAC
>JAKQKF010000337.1 GCA_029560815.1 bacterium | reverse complement strand
AACACCGGGACAAGGGCAGCGTCCTTTTTCAGAAGAGAGCGGCGGGAGAGTACACTTTCACCACCCTGCTCCATCCCTTTGCATCAGGCGGCAGCCGGCTGGATCCCCCGGCCGGTCCGGCTACCCTGCAGGTGGATGGATGGCGGATCACCCGGCAGGAGAACAACGACCTCCTCCTCTCAGGAGAGCGTGCGGATGGATCCTTTCTTCTTCCCCATCGGGATTTCATCGTCCTGCCGGCGAGTGCTCCCGACCGCGCGGCTGGCACAACTCCGGAGAACCGCAGGACAATGCGGGAGGCATCAAGTGCAGAGTCGGAACAGACGCTACGGGCCACCGCCAAGGCCAATCTCGATTTTGCCCGGCGGCAGTACACCGCCATGCTGGCAGCGGTCGACGGAGCCGGCCGCAACCCGCGCACGATTTCTCCGGCAGGGCCCCCCAGGCTGGTTCCCGCCGGCGACTGGACCAGCGGTTTCTTCCCGGGCGCCCTCTGGCTCCTATTCGCATCTTTGCAAGACCGGCGATGGCGCGCAGCCGCGGAGAAACAGACCGCCCTGCTCGAAAACGAACAGTTCGACCGTTCCACCCACGATCTCGGATTCAAGCTCTACTGCAGCTACGGCCAGGGACTGCACCTGACCGGAAACGAAGAATATCGCAAGATCCTGCTCCAGGGCGCCAGGACTCTGGCTGGACGCTTCAATCCTCGCGTGGGCTGCATCCGCTCCTGGGACCACAACCGCGACCGCTGGCAGTTCCCGGTCATCATCGACAACCTGATGAACCTGGAGCTGCTCTTCTGGGCGTCCCGCACCAGCAGCGACTCTTCCTTTTACCGCATCGCCATGACCCACGCGGAGACCACCCTGAAAAATCACTTCCGGGAGAATTTCAGCACCTGGCATGTGGTCAATTATGACACCACAACCGGAACGGTCATCAGCAGGGAGACCCATCAGGGTCATGCCGACTCCTCGACCTGGAGCCGGGGCGAGGCCTGGGCCCTCTATGGCTGCACCATGATCTACCGCGAGAGCGGCGATGCGCGCTTTCTGCGCCAGGCCGAGAACATCGCGGATTTTATCCTTTCCCATCCGCGCCTGCCGGAGGACGGCGTCCCCTTTTGGGATTTTGACGCCCCCGGAATACCCGATGAGGAGCGCGATGCCTCGGCAGGAGCCATCCTCTGTTCCGCCCTCTACGAATTGAGTACGCATACCCGGGATGGCGCGCGCTACCGCCGGGCCGCCGGCCGGCTCCTTGCTTCCCTCTCCTCCCCGGCGTTTCGCGCCGAGGAGGGCGAAAACGCTTTTTTCCTGCTCAAACACAGCGTCGGCCACAAACCCGCCGGCAAGGAAATCGATGTGCCGCTGATCTACGCCGACTATTATTTCATCGAGGCCAATCTGCGCCTGCTCGCGCTCATTGCGGGCAACGGAGCAGGTGCAGAACGCGGCACCGGCGCAAACGCCGCCACTGTCGGGGAGAACCATCCCCTGCTCCTCGATCTGTCCGCCCTGCAGTCGGCGAAAACGCGGCTTGCGGCCGGCGACAAGACCCTCAAGCCGGCCTTGAAAAAGCTGATTCGTGAGGCGGACAAAATGCTGAAAGCACCGCCGCTCTCGGTCATGGACAAAACATCTTTTCCGCCAGGCGGCGACAAGCACGATTACATGAGCCTCGCTCCTTACTGGTGGCCGGACCCCCAAAAGCCGGATGGTCTGCCCTGGATCCGCCGCGATGGCGAGATCAATCCCGAGGTGGAGCGCTACGACAAGATCCCCCTGCGCACTGCCGACGAGCGGGTTAACACCCTGGCCTTCGCCTGGTTCTTCACCGGCCG
>JAKQKF010000330.1 GCA_029560815.1 bacterium | reverse complement strand
TGCTGGCCGGCCAATCCGCAGTGCAGGTGATGGTGGGTACCTACGAAGGCGAGGTTGCCGGCTGGGCCAAGGACATAGGCACCGAGGGCGGGTTTAACCCCGTTCACGGCTACACCCTCAGCGTGCACACGCAAAACCAGTACGGAGTGCCGGTGACTGGAGTTCCTGTCTATGTAAGCTTTATCAACTATATTTCCACCTATTACACTCCATTTTCCACCGATGCCGATGGAAACTGGCAATCCAACTTTTACTCCGTTCCCACCTGGGTGCGGGTCCTGGACCCGCTCACCCAGGAAATAGTGCTGGATACCAGGTTCTACCCCGAACCGGAGGAAACCGTTGCGCTCTCCGCCGTGGTCACCAGCGTGGACGCCAACGATCCGGTCCAGCCCTCAGCCAGCCAGGTTCTGCGGATCAGCCCCTCCGTGCTCAACTCCGCCACGGGCAACACCGTTTCCCTCAAATACGTCCAGGATGATGCCTTCTCCGGAACTGCCGAACTCCGCCTCTTTGACCTGCGCGGCCGCGTTTTGGCCACATCTGGGATGCCGGCCGGCGGTGAGACTCAGTGGCGTTTGCCGGATCTGCCCAGCGGGATCTATTTCATCGCTCTGGAGCAGGGCTCGCGCCAGTTGGGACGGGGCCGCATCACCGTCATTAGATGAGCCCCAAAGCCTTTCTGTTGCTCCTTTTGCTGCTGCCGGGGCTGCTGCTGGCCCAGCCGCAGTTCGCCTTTGAAGGCGAAGTGTTGGATCTCTCTTTGGAGAGGATCTCCGCGGAACATGACACCCTGCTCTGGACGGTGTCCGGCCGGTTTTTCCTCTCCAACCTCCATCATGAAGCCCTCAGCCGCCTGATCTGGTTTCCCGTGCCCGCCTCCGACAGCGTCGGGGTCGCTGAGGACGTCTTGGTATCGCTCATCGAACCGGCCGACAGCATGGAGGTGGAGCTGCTCTACCAAAACCCGCGCGGCTTCGGTTTCCGGCTGGACCTGCCCGCGCGCAGTTTCGCTGAGCTGAAGATCGGCTACCGGCAAAGGATCAGCGGTTCCGAAGCGCGCTACGTGCTGCTCACCGCCAACGCCTGGGGCCGTCCGCTGCCCTCTTCGGAGATTTATCTGGCACTTGGACAG
>JAKQKF010000324.1 GCA_029560815.1 bacterium | reverse complement strand
AATGGCGTCCCAGCGGGGTCGGCGGCAGCACTCTCAGCTGCGAATTCCAGATCGTGTGCGCCGGATAGGAGGAAGCAGCTGTCTGCGCAGCTGTGATGGAGGCGTACGTGAGGAGAAGAGCAATTGCCATTGCGGCGCGGGAGACAAGCTTGTTCAGGGACATGGTAGTCCTCCATAAAAATTAAAAGTTACTCCAGAGTGAGGCGGAGGCGCCCGGATTACCATCCTTGCGACTCCGGCGTGACTTATCTGAGCAGTGCGGTCTTGATGGTTTTTTGCGACTGCTCGGTGTCCAGGCGGATGAAATAGATCCCCGACGGATAGTCATCCGCCTGCCAGATGGTTTTATGCCAGCCCTCCGGCATCTCTCCACTTAATAACTGCACCACATGCTGTCCCAGACGATTGTAGACGGCGAGTGAGACGTGCGCACGGTTCTCCAGCCGGAAAGAAATCGCCGTCGCTGCATTGAAGGGATTGGGCCAGGCAGCCCGCAGGGTGCAATAGATCGGTATGCGCTGCGGATCGCTTTGCACCCCACTGCCGACATCCTTGAAGGTCAATGCGGGCGGATCAGAGCCGCTGTCCAGATAACTCCAGCTCTGGTTGAGATCCGAATAAATGGCCGTGTTGCTGAAGAGCCGGGCATCCCCCGAGATCGAGGGATCGGTCCGCTCAGCCGAGTGCACCTCGAGGGCGAGGATATTTTCCCCAATGCGGAGCGCTCCCAGTCCGGCCTGATCCAGCACAATCACATTGGCATAGGGCTTTGCTGGTGCACTCAGGGCAAAGTCGGCGTAGGAGAGCGGTCCCTCCTGCATATTGAGCCGTGCGATCTCGACGCCGTTGAGATAGGCGATCAATCCATCCCGCCCTTTCAACAAGAGACCCATGGCCTTGACCGACTCGGTCAGGGTGAAGGATTTGCGCAAATAGAGGGTTCTCACCCGGGCGGTGGTGGTACGATTGCTGGTATCGCCGTAACCGAGGGGCGCCGCTCCTGATTGCCAGCCCGCATCCGGATAATCGGGATGATGCCAGGGGAGCGGTCTGGCGGTACTGTCAAAGACGACCGTGCAGCGCGCGGAGGCAGCCGATTCATTGCCGAAATGATCCATGGCCCGGACGTAAAGGGTTTTGGTCTCGCCATGCCGGCCGGTTATCCTCGTATGGTGCAGGATTTGCCCCTGGCCAAGGGTGAAATCGTTCGTCATCTCTGCATAGGGGAGATCCGAACCGGCAAAACGCAACGCAGCGGTCTTGTCGGTCCTGTATTCGAGCAGAGCGGACCCGGTGTAACTGGTGATCAGCGAATCCGGCCCATGGGTGAAAACCGGGGCGTTGTGCGCATCCTCATAGTGGTGGTTATTGGCGAGCAAGTAGGGGATCCGGGGCACGAGGGTGTCTCCATAGGTTTCATAGCTCCAGTTTTCGCCGTCATCGGCCCGGATGACGACCGTGCCCACCTCGAGGGCCGGCACGGCCTCGATGAAGCGCTTGTGCTGGGCCCTGAGCCATGCGGCGGTCTGCTTGCAGAAGACATCTATCCAGGCGCTGCGGGCATAGATGGCCTGTTCCGCCTGCAACAGGACGATAAAGGGATCGACAGCGCGCATATAATCGGCATTGGAAGAGCCGTGAAAGTGGTGGTTGCCGAAAAGGACGTGGCCGCGGAGATCATTGGCATAGCCGTTCATGATGGCGCTCTGATTGCTGCCATAGATGTCCGCATCGTGCACATAGACAAAATCCCGGTACTTCAACTGAAAGGCGAGCGATTCGGCGTTCTCGTCGCTGCCGCCGCTGAAGGCATTGCGGATCTGGATTCGCGCCCCCTCCAGCTCGAGGATCTGGCCCGCGGCGAGGGTGCGGTTGTCCTCATAGCGATCGACCTCGAACTCTGAAAGGATGGCGGCGCCGCGGTCACCGCCATCGTGGTCGCCGTGATAATGGGTGAGGAAGAAATAGTCCAGGTGTTCAATGCCATTTCGCCTCAGCAGCGGGATGAGGATCGCCTCGCGCTGGGTGGCATCAGCACAGTCCACGAGGAGGGTTTTTCCGGTCGGGAAGATCACCAGCACGGCATTGCCATGAAAGATGTGGGGCACGATGAGGGTCAGCAGGGCAGGAGCGCGATACGTCACGACGGTGAGATACATGCGCAGGGGTTCGCCGCTGTCGAGGGTAAGAGCGAGGGTATGTTCACCAGGGGTCAGCTTGGCCAGGTCAGCGCCGGCCAGCCGTACTCGCCAGGTATCTTCCTGCCAGGGATAGGCCGCCAGGGTGTATCGGATGGGGTGGTTCTCGGAGGCGACACCGGTCAGGGTGCGGCCGTAGAGGTCCAGTTTGGCGACCAGGTCGCGGGGCTCCGCCAGGTAAAAGATATTGTTGACCGGGGTCATCTCGGGCTGGACTGCGGCGGTGTCGATCTCGATATAGTCGAGATCAAGGGTATTAGCCCCGCAGGTCAGTTCGAGGGTGTTCTCGCCGGCCTGGAGTTTGAAGACCATTTCGCGCCGGTACCACTGGTCGGCCCAACCGAATCCGACGCCGGAGGAGAGGCCGTTGCGGGCGAACTGGCAGATGCTTTCGCCGTCAGGGGCCTGATGGTTGAAGGTGAGGGTGTACCAGCCGGCGGCGGCCAGGTTGAACTTCCACTGCACCTTGCCGGGAGAGAGGCCGCGGAGGTAGCGGCCGCCCGATGCTTTGGCATCGGCGAGCAGGGTCATTTCCGTGGATTGGCCGCTTTCCGCCTCCAGCCGCAGGGGGGTAAAGGTCGTGGATGGAAATGGGGATTCGTTCAGGGCCTTTGCCGCGGAAAAAGTTATCATTGCGGCCAAAAGACCGAGCGTCAGGATGGCTGCATCCCGGAGTGAATTCCGCATGATGAACCTCCGTGTATCTTAAAGAATGAGTCCTCTTTATTGGCCTTGCCGGCAGTAAAATTAATCCATTACCAGAATGCCCCGGGATAGCTGCCAGAGCTGCTCCCATCCGCAAACCGTCAGAAGCTTTGCCGATTGCTATCTAGCGCACGAGGGTGAACTTGCCGGTTGCGCTGTGCCCGGTTGCGGTCATCCGCAGCAGATAGACGCCAGAGGCGAGTCCTTCCCCCGAGAGCGGGAGTTCGTACCAGCCCGCCTCCCGCCGGCCAACCTCGACGAGGCGGATCTCCCGCCCGGTCACATCATAGAGGTGCAGTACGGCCT
>JAKQKF010000308.1 GCA_029560815.1 bacterium | reverse complement strand
CCTCGTGACCATACTCATCTTTGGCGTCAATGACCTGGAGCTGAAAGGGGACTCCTGCTGCCTGAGTGCCGACGTTTGATAGGACAAAGGATGTCGCAGGGCCATCAATGTGGAAAGGATGATCGAATGATGTTCCAGAATGCCCAATGGTCTCACTACCACCATCATAGTAATTAAGTGTTATTACAATATTGTTTCGGTTTTGCAGTGGATTTCTAATCAATGCTAGTAGTAATGTAATCTTTGTATTTGCATAAATATCTGTGCCTTTACCGTCGCGATAACAGCGCACTTTGTTGCCGGAGACGGTAACTTGTTTGATACCACCGCCAGACCTGGTTAGGTCCAATGGAATCGTTTCAAGCGGACCAAATGCCGCAATTATTTGTCCATCGATTAGACCGAACTTCGGCTCTGAAGGCATCGTAGAATCAGGAAAAACTATTTCAAAACTGCCTTGATAAGATATCGTTGCTGGTGTGGTAAACGTGATAATATGAAGAGCCATCGCACTACTGGCGTATGTAGAGAGACTATCTTTGACATCTGTAAACGTCGCGGACACAGAAGCGGAGTATACGCCAAACGAAAAGAGTAGCGCGAAGGTATGAAGTAGTCTCTTGGTCAAGGATTTGCCTGGCATAGTATGCTGCATGTCACTCTTCACGGGAAAGGGTCATGGTGCCGGAAAACCGGGCGCGCCGGCTGCTGTCCTGGATGATGAATACAAAGGGGTAGCTTTTCTGCAGATCCGCCGGCAGACCGATGCTGGCAACGGAGAGATCCATGCGGGAGCTGCCGGTCACACGGTCGCCGGAGGTGCCGCGCACAACCCAGAGGGTGTCGCCGCTGTTGGCCACGGTAAAACCGCCATTGATGCTTCGCGAAGCGGCCAGGAGAAGCTGGGTGCGATCGAATTCCGGAGGCAATACAACCCCCATTCTCCACAGCGGTGTTATGGGTGCACCATTATCCCATTCGAACCGGATCACAGCCGGAGATCCGGGCTCGAAAGGAGAGGCGACTACCCGCTGGAGGGACTGCGCCCGCAGGGGCAGAACGCCGGCAAGGAGAATGAAGAACAGAATTTTGTGCTTATAAGCAATCATGGCAAGTCCGATTGAGAGATGCTGACGTCACACGACGCACGGCCATGTGTCTCACCCGGTTCGTCCTGTCCTGCTTCGAAACAACAAAGGGCGAAAACCGGGCACTTTACTGCCGGTTTTAATGTGCCAACAGACAGCTGCAAACATTATACCAGCAAAAGGGTTAGATCGTAGTTACACAGGGTAGGGTATCAGGCAGGACCTCCGCCGTCACCCGTGTCGATGCCTTTCCTTCCATGGAATATACGGGAGCGTTGCCTGGTCGAATGGATACACCGGTGTTGACGTATTCTGAAGAAGTGTGCAGGTGACTGTGAGTCATTTGAGAATGGCGCGCAGGAGAATCAAAAACCCACGCCCGTCATTTTCCAGCAGTTTGAGGTTCTTTTGCGCTTTCTTGTAGTCCGGATTGATGCGAACGGCCTCACGATAGGCCTCCACCGCATGGGTGAAGCTGTGCCAGCCGCGCAGAAGGCAGGCTGTGCCCAGGCTCTGGTGCAGATCCGCATAGTCCGGATGCTGGCTGATGGCCGTCTCCAGCGTCTTGATATAGCTGTCCAGGGTCCGGTTGTCCCGCTCCAGATCAGCGAACATGAATTTCAGATAGAATTCGCTGTCCGCGACCACGCTGCGGTGGCTCTGCACGGACGGGCTGATCGCCTTTTCGATTTCAGCCAATCCCTCCTCGAGATGGTCACGGCTCTCCAGATACTCCAATCCCTTTTCCAGATGATTGCGTTGCCCGGAGTTGACCAGATCCATAGCGAATAAAAGATGCTGTTTGCTCTCCTTCATACGTTCGATCGGGGGGGGCATTTCTGGATGGGAAGGCTGCAGCAGCGTCGATTCCGCCCAGATCAGACCCAGCAGGAGGTGGGCGCTCACATAATCGGCATTGAGGGAGAGGGCCTTCTGACAGCTCTCCGCGGCTGCGCGATGATCACCGCTTTTACGCAATACTTCCGCCAAAAGATAGTGAAAATCCGGATAGCCGGGCCGCTTTTCGGCCGCCCTGCGCAGATTTTCCTGGGCCTGGTCAATCTCACCCTTGCGGTACCACGCCTGCCCCAGAAGATAGTAAATATTCTCGAACTTCTCATCCCGCTGCAGAACGGTGGAGAAGGTATCGATGGCTTCGTCGTAAAAACCTTTTTCAAGGAAGAGGGTACCCAGTTTGGCCATAGAATCGGGATTCTCACCGGCCAGAACCTTGTCGTTGACGCAGAAGAGCAGGTCCAGATCCGATACCGTCAGTTCATGAAACTGGCGGACCTCCGCTTCGAGCAGCTCGTCAGCGACAGCCCCATCGATTACGTTTTCACGAAGATCCACAAGCTTCTCACCATCCAGCACGGAGGTCAGTGCTTTACGCGAATCAGGATCGTAACGGGTCTGGATGGAGAGCTTGCGTTTACCCGCCCGAAGCGGGCTGTTGAACGCAATTTCACGACTCATTTTTCTTCTTCTCCGGCTTGGTCTCGCTGGAAGAGTTGGTCGTCGAATGGCTGTGTTTGTAATCGGTCTGGTAAAAACCGGAACCCTTGAAAATCAATCCGACTCCGCCGCTGAGCACACGATGAACATCGGGCTGGTCACAGTTAGGACAAACTGTGATCGGGTCGGCTGCTATGCTCTGAAAAGCCTCAAAAATATATCCGCAATTCTTGCATTGGTAATCATAGGTTGGCATTAAAACTTCCCTGCGCTTTCAAGCGACTGTATTCCGTTCTCAATCCGATCAAGTGCCTTTTCCAAAACCGCCATGGAAGTCGCATACGAAAGCCGGACATGGGTATCCATGCCGAACGCACATCCCGGCACAATCGCAACCCCGAATTCCTGGAGAAGGTATTGACAAAAACTCACTGAATCGGTAATTCTGTAACCATTTTTTTCGCGGCCATACCAGGCGGAGACATCCGGAAAGGCATAAAAGGCCCCCTGCGGCAGCAGGCACTTTACCCGGGGCATCGCCATCAGCCTTTTGTAAACATAATCCCGGCGCGCAAGAAAAGCCCGCCTCATCTCTCCGATGAAGGTTTTGGAGCCCAGATAGCCCGCCAGCGCCGCCTTTTGGGAAATGGAGGCCGGATTGGAGGTGGTGTGGCCCTGGTACTTGATCACCGCAACAGCGATCTCTTCCGGCGCAGCGAGAAATCCGATGCGCCATCCCGTCATGGCATAGCTCTTGGAAACGCCATTGACCAGCAGCAGCTGGCTGCGGATCTCCGGGAATTGGGTCAGGCTGGTATAGCCATTTTCATCAAAGACGATTTGATCGTAGATCTCGTCGGAAAGAAGATAGACGCCGGAGTCGCGAATAACCTCCACCAGAGCAGCCAGCTCTTCGCGGCTGTAGACCGCGCCGGACGGGTTGCTGGGGCTGTTGAGGATGACCAGCCGGGTCTTGGCGTTGATGGCCGCTTTTAGTTCCGCCGCCGAGATCTTGAGATGATCCCGGTCCGCCGGATCGATCAGACGGCAGGTGGCATCCGCCAGCTGAATCATTTCGGGATAGCTCACCCAATAGGGCTGCGGCAGGATCACCTCGCTGCCGGGATCGCAGACGGCGAGGATTGCCTGAAAGACAGCGTATTTTGCCCCTGCGGTTACGACGATCTCCCGGGGGGTATAGTGCGCCCCGTAGGCCTCTTGCAGCCATCCGGCGATCGCTTCGCGCAGCTCCATGCTTCCTTCCGCGGGGGTGTACTTGGTATACCCCTGGCGGATGGCCTCGATCGCCGCCTCCTTGATGAAATCGGGCGTGTCGAAATCGGGCTCACCGGCGCCGAGCGCGACGATATCCTTTCCTTCCCGCTTCAGTCTGGCCAGAGTGCTGTTCAGGGCCACCGTCTGCGATTCCTGCATCTTTATCATGCGTTGGGCTAAGGCCATGCTCTTTTCCTTTTCCGGCTACTCTCTGGCTTTAAGGCTGCAGATGCAGGCCACATTGACGATATCTTCGGCCTTGCAGCCGCGGGAGAGATCGTTGGCCGGCTGCGCCAGCCCCTGGATGATCGGGCCGATCGCCTGGGCTCCCGCCAACCGTTCAACCAGCTTGTACCCGATATTACCCGCCTGCAGGTCCGGGAAAATCAGAACGTTGGCCTGCCCGGCCACGGCGCTGCCCGGGGCCTTGCGCTGGCCGATGGAACTCACCAGAGCGGCGTCGGCCTGGATCTCGCCATCGATCTTGATATCCGGTTTCTTCTGACGCGCGATGGCCACTGCCTGCTGGACTTTGTCGACCAGAGGATGGGAGGCGCTCCCCTTGGTGGAGAAGGAGAGCATGGCCACCAGAGGCTCTTCACCGGTGAGGCTGCGATGCGTTTCGGCCGAGGCGAGTGCAATGTCCGCGAGCTGATCTGCGGTGGGGTCCGGAATTACGGCGCAATCCCCAAAGGTCAGGTTGCGGCCGTCCGGGAGAACCATAAGAAAACAGCTCGAGACCACGGAAAAGCCGGGGGCGACTCCGATGACCTGAATGGCGGCACGAAGCACATCTCCAGTGGTGTGGACGGCTCCCGCCACACTGGCGGCCACCCGTTTCTCCCGCACCATCATCGCTCCGAAATAGAGGGGCTGGGCCATATTCTTGCGGGCAGTCTCCGCATTAAGACCCTTGTGCTTGCGCATCTCATAAAACGCCTGCGCATAGGCCTCGAAGCGGGAGTCCTTCTCCGGCGTCACAATTTCGGTCCCGGCGATATTGACTCCGAGCGCGGCGGCCCGGGCCTCAATTTTATCCTTGTCACCGAGGAGGACCGGTGAAACAAGCTTGTTCGCCAGACAGATGGCTGCTGCCTGGATTGTACGGTCGTCCTCCCCCTCCGGAAAGACAATCGCCTGGACCTTCTCCTTCGCCTTGGCCTGGATCTGTTCGAGAATCGTCATATTGTCCTCATCTTTTCCCGCAGTCGTTTTTCCACATGAGGCGGCACAAAACAGCTCACCTCCCCGTTAAATCGGGCTAATTCTTTGACAATACTTGAGTTCAAATAGGAATACTTTTCATGCGGCATCAGAAAAACCGTGATCATATGCTCGTCGAGCTTGCGGTTGACCAGGGCCATCTGAAATTCGTATTCGAAATCGGAGACCGCGCGCAGCCCGCGGATAACCGCGAGTGCGCCGACACTGCGGGCATAGTCGACGAGCAGGCCGTTGAAGCTGTCCACCGAGACCGATGCAAGTTCGTGAATGGCCTCTTCGATCATGTTGACCCGCTCCTCCTCGCTGAAGAGCGGGGTCTTGCCCAGATTGCGCGCCACGGCGACGATCACCTGATCAAAAAGAAGGCTGGCCCTTTTGATGATGTCGATGTGGCCGTAGGTGATCGGGTCAAACGAGCCCGGATAGATCGCTATTTTCTTTGTCATCATTCAACCCGCAGAAGATGATCTGGGTGTCGCCCAGTACTTTTACTTTCACCGCACGCCAGGGTTCCGGGCAGGCGAATTGTGCGCGTGAACTCGCTTCATAAATAAAGAGACCGCCGGATTCCAGGAGGCGTCCCGATTGCACCTCGGAGAGAATCAGGCCGATATCCGGATACCGGTAGGGCGGGTCGCAAAAGATGAGGTCGTATCGCCACTTCAGCCTGCCCGCCATCTTTAAAAAGGTCAAGGCCTCCTGACGATAGAGGGGTGCCTCTATGCCCAGCGCCTCCATGTTGCGCTTGAGCAGATTATAGGCGGCTGGGGAGCTGTCGACAAAAGCCGCCTCCCGTGCGCCGCGGCTGACCGCCTCGATGCCCAGGCTGCCAGTGCCGGCGAAAAGATCGAGGACCCGGGCTCCCGAGACCAGGTTGCCCAGCCACGCAAAGACAAACTCCCGGGTCCGGTCGGCTGTCGGCCTGAGCCAATCCCCCTTGACGGACAGGATGGTGCGGCTCCTGAAGCGCCCGGCGATGACGCGCATGTATTAACGCGTTCGCGCTTCGAGGCGAAGGACGCCGACCGTTTTCTGCGCCTTGTCGGTCTGCAGGATGATCTTGTCCAGCCGCATCTGCGGCAGCCGGCCGGCCAGGCTCAGACAGTAGGCTTCAAACTGGCTTTCGCTGCCCGATACTTTGGCAAAGATCGTCGTCCATGATTCGCCGCTGCGCTGAATGGGCTTGGCCTGGGAGACCTCGATCACCTTCAATCCGGCTTCCCGGGCGGCTGCACGCAGCTCCTCTCTGATCTGCGTCAGCTCGGCGGCGTCAACTGCCGGCTGCGCCGGCGGCGAGATCGAAGGAAAGGTCCCGGTGACCAGGGCGCGGGCGCCCGAGTAGTATCCGCTCGCCGGTGAGGAGGTCAGCCCCCCGGGGACGCTGCTTTTCAGCGCGTTGGCATAGTTCTCAATGACTGCACGTCCCTGCGCCGAGACCTCGGCGGAGAAGGAATTCTGGTCCAGAATCAGGGTGCTGACGTGGAGGTCGTCCGGCCGCGCGGCCAGGATGCCGCCCAACAGACCTGCGGCTCTCGCCAGGGGCGAGCCATTGCCGGTCGCAGCCGGCTGCAGCCTGGCGGGTTCCGGCCGGGACGAAGCGGGGACTCCGGTGTCCGGGGCCTGACCGGCCGGCGCGCTTTCGGCGACGGGCTCAGCAGCGGTCGCAGATTCCACAGCGGGCCCGGTGGTGGAAGCTGACTCCGTTACGGCCGGCTCGGTCAAAACCGGCGCCGGCTCTGCCGTCTGGGGAGCGGCCTGCTGCGCGGATTTTTGAAACTCACCCAGCTCCTCCGGCTTGTAGAAAAAGCCGTAATAAGCTGCGGCGCCGATGGCGGCGAGGAGTAGAAGGATGATCAGAACAGGTCCGAGAATGCTGCGTTTCTGGCCCTCCGGTTCATCGAAATTGTAATAGTCGAGAGGCGTTTCGGCATTTCTCGGCAAAGCGGGCTCCTCCATCAATGGGGAAACGGGCTGCTCCGTCGTCTCCGGCGTCCAGCCCGGTTCCTGCACATTGGTTTCTTCACGCTGGTCTATCAAAAGATTCATAATGACCCCTTAACTAATTGTAACTGATCATCGTTGCCGTACTTTCAAGTCATTACGCTCTGAGCACGCCCAGCAACGGCAAAACATAACGCGCGTTCTCGCGAATCATCTGTTCTGCTTCCATGCTGAGCGAATGATCGATCTGGCTCAGGGGCTCCAGTATCTGAATCTGGGCAGCGCGCTGCAGGCGCTGCAGGGCGTGCACGGTCGCCGTGGGCAGGGTTGCGGCGGAGATGTAGATCTCCTCGATGCTCTTCAGCAACAGCTCATCACCCAGGCTTTCCATCAGCCGGAGGATCTCATCATTGATACGGGTGGCCAGCTCTTCGTTGTTCTCCTCGCCGAGGTCGCCGCTCTGGTGCCTCAGCTCGCCATAGGCGAGGTAGCCCTGATTTTTGAGCAGGGTGATACCGAGCAGATCTTCCTGAACATCGATGAGAGCAGCCAGGCCGCGGGACTGGGGCTTGAGCAGGAGCAGGCCGCGCGTAGCGGCGAGAAGGTCGACATCAACCAGATCCAGCTTGATCCGCGTGGTTTTAAAAATGTCGGTCAGATAAGAGATGATCGCCTTGCGGACGACTGCGATGATGACATGATCATAATGGTCCCGTTCGTTGCGCACGCGCTCGTAATTGGCGTGATACTCGCTGCGCGGGGAAACCAGCATCTGCTCCAGCTCCCACTCCACCTGCTGACGGACCTCGGTTTCGCTGAATTCGCGATCAATTTTGATGCGTTTCAACTGCACCATACGGCGGTCCAGGCAAAAAGAGAGCGCGGGGGCGGAGATGGCGAAGCGGTCGATCATTTCGGAGATCGCGCCGGAAAAATGGGAGAGAAGTTCCCGGTCGGCAAGAGATTGAAAATCGAACGGCACATCCAGGTCCAGAGCACCAGCTGACAGCAGTCGCAGCGGACGGCTTGTCCCGGCTTCGAGAAAGTAGAACCGGTTTTTAGCCATCATGAGACCAAGCTGAGTTGTTGTATTATCCATGTTGTTTATCCCCTCCAGATCTGCTCTCGCTATAGGTTATGCAGCTATTTGGCTCATGAAGCCTGTTGTGATGACTAGTCAACCTCTATTCGTTCCTTGATACGGGAAAATGTTTTGGGTCCGATTCCCTTGACCTGTTGAAGCTGATCGATCGTCCTGAACGGTCCGTGTTCTTCCCGGTAGCGGATGATGCGTGCAGCCAGGGCCGGACCGATGCGATCCAGGGTGGCCAGCTCTTCAGCTGTGGCCGAATTGAGATCTAGTTTGGCCACCAGACGCTGCTTCAGGCTGACAAGATTCTGCTGCGTTCCCGCCGTGGCGGGTATCTCTGCTTCGACCTCCGGAGCTGCGGTCAGGGACGAGATCTGTTGCGAGAGCAGCAGCTGTTCTTCCCGCCAGGCTGCCAGCTCGGCATCCCCGTGGATCTGGCGATAATAGGTCACCGCGCAGCCGATCAGAAAAGTGGTCAGCAGAAAAAGGATGAACCGTTTTTCCTGGAGTGAAAATTCCAGCATACGCTAACGGATAGCCTCGCGCATTTTTTCAAACAGCCCCTTGTCCGCCTTTTCCGGAAAGAGGGATTCAAATTTGGCCAGCTGGCGGATCAGATTCTTTTCGGCCTCGCCCAGTTTGGTCGGAGTGTAGGCGGTGATACGAATCAGCTGGTCGCCGGCGCCACCCCCGTTAAGATTGGGAATGCCCTTGCCGCGCATCCTGAGGATCTTGCCGCTCTGCGTGCCGGGAGCGATGGTGATGCGCGCCTTGCCCTCCAGGGTGGGCACCTCGACTTCATCCCCCAGGATCAGCTGGGGAAAGCTGATGTTGAGATCATAGAGAATGTCATTGCCGTGGCGCTGAAAATGGGGGTGCGGCTTCTCTTCGATGATCACCAGCACATCCCCGCTGGGTCCGCCGCGCAGGCCGATATTGCCCTCATTGCGGATGGTCAGATACTGTCCTTCTGCGACACCGGCGGGGATCTCGACATCCAGGGTGCTCTCTCCCCGCACGCGTCCCTCGCCGTCGCAGCTCGAACAGGGGTGTTCGACAATCTTGCCTTCGCCCATGCAGCGGCCGCAGGTACGGCTGATGGAGAAAAAGCCCTGACGATAGGCTACCTCGCCCCGGCCCTGGCATTGAGGGCAGGTCGTCATCGAGGTGCCGCTCTTCGCCCCGCTGCCGCCGCATTTTTCGCAGCGAACCAGTTTTTTAATCTTGATTTTTTTCGAAGCCCCGCGCCCGATCTCTTCCATGTCCAGTTTCAGACGGACCTGAAGATCGGTACCCCGCTGCGCCGCCGCGCGGCGGCCGCCGCCCCCGCCCATGCCGAAGATATCACCAAATCCGCCGCCAAACACCTCGCGGAAAATATCAAATGGGTCGCCGAAGCCGCGGGGATCAAAACCCCCTCCGCCTCCGCCGCGCATCCCCTCGCTGCCAAATTGATCATACTGCCGCCGTTTCTGCGCATCGGACAGGATCGAGTAGGCTTCGGCGATCTCCTTGAACTTTTCTTCAGCCGCCTTGTCGCCCGGATTCTTGTCGGGATGATACTCCATGGCCAGTTTGCGATAGGCCTTTTTGATAGTATCCGCATCCGCATTGCGGCTCACACCCAAAACTGCGTAATAGTCCTTGCTTGCCATATGTTATATTGCTTCCATCCAGCAGATGAATTTACTTGCTCACAACAACCTGGGCATGGCGCAAGACCCTGCCCTTGAAATAGTAGCCTTTCTTGTGCTCCTCGACGACCTTGTTCGGCCCGCTTTCGGGGACCTCAACATGCAGGAGGGCGTCGTGCAAGAGGGGATCGAACTCTTCACCGATGGTCTGCATCGGCTCCAGTCCTCCCTCCTGAAACGCCTTGAGGATGTTTTTATGCAGCAGGTTGATGCCCTCGACGAGGGCAGCCGGTTCAGCGCCGTCCTCGCCCGCCGCCACGATACGATTCAGATCATCGAGAGCGGGCAGCAGTCTGGCCATCAGATCGAAATTGGCATTGCTGATACAGCTGGTCAGCTCCCGGTCACTGCGCTTGCGATAATTGTCAAACTCCGCCGCCAGCCGCAGCAGCTGGTCCCTCAATTTCTGGTTTTCGGCGGTCAGAGCGGCGATGGCCGCGGCGTTGTCGTCAGCCGCCTTCTCCGTCTCTTCTGCCTCCCTCTCCGTAAAGTTCTCCTCCCGGCCGGTTTCCTGATTTTCCGCTTCGGGAAGAGTCTCCCTGCTGTCCACTACCGCCTGATCTTTGTCACTCTGTTCCTGTTCTTCCTTCATTACCTTAAAACCCGCTGCCTTTCTTGTTTTGCTTGTTTAAAACATAACCCAGGGTTTCAGCCATAAACTGAACCAGTCCGATGATCTTGGCATATTGCATCCGTGTCGGACCGATCACGCCGATAGTTCCAATGGCCCCGTCGATGGAATAGGTGGTGGTGATGACGCTGCAGTGCTTCAGCACCTCCTGCTTGTTCTCATCGCCGATGACGATGGAAACCCCGCTGCAGTCCGATTCCTCGAGCACACGCAGCAGGAGGTCGCGGCGGTCGATCAAATCGAGAATGATGCCCACCTTCTCCTGGGAAGCGAATTCGGGCTGCTGGATGATCTTGCCGGCCCCGGTCACGTGAAAAGAGGCCGCCGGATCATACCCGACCAGCTTTTCAGCCCTGGTCCTGATCTTGTTGAGAACCTGTCTGCTTTTCTCATCCAGGTCCGAAAAACGTTCTTCAAAGGAGGACTGAAACTCCTGAATGGTCAACCCGTGCAGGCGTTCGTTGAGAATCTGCCTGGCCGCCTCAAGGAGATGACCGGGCACCTTTTCATCCATCTCGACAATGATAGTCTTAACCAGACCCGATTTTATGGTCATGATGACCAGGATCTTTTCTTCCGATACTGAAACCAGCTCGATCTTTTCCAGCCGGCCCTGGTTGAAGCGCGGGGCCAGCACCACGCCCAGCTGGCTGGTGATGTTACTGAGCACATGCGACGCCTGGTCGACGATGAGGTCGACATCCTCAGCGAATCTATTGAGCTGCTCGACGATAGAACGCCGCTCGGAGGCATTGAGCTTGACACCACCGATCATGCCATCTACAAAGGCGCGATACCCCCCGTCCGTAGGCACCCGTCCTGCGGAGGCGTGCGGCTGACGGATCAGCCCTTTCTCCTCCAGATCGGCCATCACATTGCGGATGGTAGCCGGACTCAGGTTCAATTTGGGGAATTTGGATAAATAGCGCGAACCAACCGGTTCAGCCGTGTCGATGAAACTTTGCACGATCGAAAGGAATACCTGCCGTTCGCGTTCTGTCAAGTCATCCAGTGTCATAATTATTTACGCAAAAATCAGACCAGTTTATAACGATCTTTAAATTAACAATTAATACCTGCTCAAGCAAGAAAAATTTATGCACTCGGCCGGCGGTCAACCCTTACAGATAGCGCTTGATCGCCAGCAGGCTGCCAAGAAATCCGAGAAAACAGCCGAGCACGAACAGGATGATCAGGCTCTCCGGCGGCAGCTGCAGCAGTCCCGGCACCAGCTGCGCCAGTATGGAATTGACAAAGTAGAGGCCCGCCCCGGCCAGAAGAGCGCCCGCCGCCCCCTGCAGCGTGCCCTCCAGAATCAGGGGCGTGCGTATAAAACCCGGTGTGGCCCCCACCAGCCGCATCGTGGAGATGATCTGTTTGCGCGCGGAGATGACCAGTCGGATGTTGTTTGAGACGACGAATAGCGAACCCAGCGTCACAAAAAGCAGCAGTATCCAGCTCGTCGTCGCCGCAACGCTGGCGTAACGCTGCAGCTTGAAAAGGGTCTGGAAATGATAGACTACCTCATCGACGCCCGCCTCCTCCTCAATGCGGGAGGCAATCTGCTTGATCCGTCCCTCACTCGTGCCCGCGATGCCGAGCCGGACGACGAAGGAGGAGGGCAGGGGATTCACCTCCAGGGCGGCGAACAGCTCGCGCCCAAACTCGCGCTGAAACTCCTCGGCGGCCATCTCCCGGGAGACAAAAGTTACCTTGGTCACTCCGGCAATCCGGCTGATGCGCTGTGAAAGCGCCCCGATCTCCTGATCGTCCAGCGTGCCGGAAATGAAAACCTGCAGCTGCAAACGGTCATTGAGCGTCTGCTTGAAATGATCGATATTAGCGGAGACCAGGGCGAGAAAACCCAGCAGCAACAGGAAAAAGGCGATCGTCAGGATGGAGAGCAGACAGGAACCCCAGGCGCGCCTGAAACCATCCGAAGTCTCTTTGAAAACACGACGTAAGCTCATTCCAATCCGCCAGTTACAGGATTAAGCCACCAGACGGCCGTTGTTGATTTTAATGATCCTGCCGCGATAACGTTGCACCATATCATAATTGTGTGTGGCCATCAGGATCGAGGTGCCCCGGGTGTTGATGCGCAAAAGCACCTCCATGATCCCTGAAGCCGTGTCGGGATCGAGATTGCCGGTCGGCTCATCCGCGAGCAGGAGAAGCGGTTCGTTGACAATGGCCCGCGCGATTGCAACCCGCTGCTGTTCGCCCCCCGAAAGCTCATCCGGCATCTTGCGCGCCTTGTGACTCAATCCCACATCGGCGAGGGCGCGCAGCACAAGCCGCTTGATCTCTTTCTGCCGGGCGCCGATCACCTCAAGGGTGAATGCGACATTTTCAAAAATATCCCGGTCGGCGAAAAGACGAAAGTCCTGAAAGACGATGCCCAGCTTGCGCCGCAAAAAGGGGATCTCTCCCTTCCTGATGAAAAGAGAGTTGTAGCTGCCGACGACGACATGCCCCTCATCCGGCAGCTTGTCCATGTAGATGGTCTTCAGCACCGTGGATTTGCCGGCGCCACTCGGCCCCACCAGAAAGACCAGTTCGCCTGGCGCCACTGAAAAGGTGATCTGATCTATGCCCTCTCCATTGGCATAGGTGACGCGGACACTTTGCAGTTCAACCATGCTCGCAGCTCCCGCTACACTCACGTTTCACGCCCTTTCCTCAGGACGAAATGAACCCGCTCCGCCTTTTCACTGCCGGGCCGCAGGGTGAAATTGGCATAACTGCCCAGGAGGATGAACGGGCTTTTTGCGATAAAGTCTTCGACCTCCGCGAGGGCGCGAATGGATTGAGAATGCACCTCTTTATATAAACAGCCGGGTGCGCCGGATAATTCTATCTCGAAATAATTATACTGGATATTCGCCCCGGCATCGAAGTGGCACGTCCTCCGGTAGGAGCCCTCCGGAAATTTTTCCCGGTGAACATAGTCGGCGAATATCTCCTGCGAGTTGCGCAGTGTGCTGATATCGAAAATGAAGAGTCCTCCCGGCTCGAGCAGACTGTGGATCTGCCGGAAAACGGCATGCCATTGGCCCGGCTCGTGAAGATAGTTCATGCTGTCATAGGAGGAGAGGACAAGCCCGACCGGTGTGCGCAATGCGACCCGATCCATTGCGGCGCACCAGTAAGGGATGGCGGAGCTGCTGCCGCTGCCAGCCGACGCCCTTTTCACCATCGGGAGCGAGGCATCACAGCCCAGAACCCTGAATCCGCGCGCCTGAAACTCGCGGCAAAGCGTTCCGGTTCCGCACGAGACATCGAGTACCGTCTGCGGCGCCCCTCCGTGCAGCCGGGTGAGCCGGATCAGATGCCGGGCCCAGCGATCATACTCCACGTGATTCATCACCTGGTCGTAGATCTGGGCCAGCGCAGAATAGGGTTCCGCTGCGATGATGCGTTCAGGGACTGGTCTGCGTTTTAACATCACCCCTCATCTGAATTGGTAAACCCGGCGGCCGATGATAACTCCGCAGCTTGCGGGGGAGAGGTCAGGTCTTGAGCTCTTTCTTGCGCGCAGCCGGAAAAAGAATGTTGTTCAGGATCAACCGGTATCCGGGCGAATTTTTATGGAGCGCCAGCTGCGTGGGTGGATCGTTGACAAAATGCTGAAAATCCTCCGGATCGTGGCCGGCGAGGTAACTGAAGGTGCCGCGCCCGAAATTGCCGCGCAGATATTTGACCTGGTCGGTACCTTCGGCTTCTCCCATAATGGTGACACTCTTTTTTACCAGCCGTTTCTGAAATCCCGTCGTCTGCCCCATGAATCCCTTGATGGCGGCGACATGGTTCTGCGTCAGCATCGTCGGTACGGGATCGTACTTGGCGGAGAATTCGAAAAGCGTAAAATAGTCCCCTTCGGCACCACGCGAGACCGGAGCGTAGGAGGGAGGCACATCGATATCGGAATATTCGTAGACCATGGGATTGGTCTCGATCTTGAAATTCTCAAAGGCGAAGGTTTGCGTGTAATCAAGTTTGAGCTGTGCGCCCGCTTCGATGGGATCGCCGTCAAAGAGGGCGTCGACGATATCCACCTTGCTGGCGGCCAGGGCGATCTCGTATGAATCCGTCGCCGAGCACATGGCAAAGAGGAACCCGCCGGCAGCGACAAAATCGCGAATGCTGTGAGCCACCGCCCGCTTCAGCTCCGAGACCTTGGCAAATCCCAGTTTGCGCGCCATCGTCTCGTTCTTTCGCACCTCATCCCTGTACCAGTCGGCATTCCGGTAACTCGCATAGAACTTGCCATACTGGCCCGTGAAATCCTCGTGATGAAGATGCAGCCAGTCATATTTCTGCAGCTCGCCGCGGACCACCTCTTCATCCCAGAGCACGGTATAGGGAATCTCGGCGTAATCGAGCGCCATGAGCACAGCGTCATCCCAGGCCTGCTTGTTGGGCGGGGCATAGACCGCCACGGCCGGAGCTTTTTCGAGCTTGACGACCTCCATGTTTTCGCGATCGATCTCGGCGTAAATGGCGCTCACCTCCGCGCCCGAAAGGGTGGCATAGGAGACCCCTCGCACCCGCAGTTCTCTTTCGGTCGCCGCCGAGTAGGCCATCATAAAAGAGCCGCCGCGGTAGTTGAGCAGCCATTCCACCTCAACGCCGTGATCCAGTACCCAATAGGCAAGACCATAAGCCTTGAGGTGGTTCTCCTGCCTGAGGTCCATATAGACCAACAGCTGCTGGCCGAAGGCCGCAGAGGAGAAGAACCACAATATCAGGAATAACAGTTTGCGCATTTTTGCCCCGCTCCCGAGAGGTTTCACCGGCTGCGCGCTTCAAGGCGGCGGATGTGACCTCTCACCTGTTCAATATAGATACTTTCCGGATATTTTTCCAGAAAACTTTCATAAAATTGCCGGGCCTTTTCCGGTTCATTCGACTCCTCATGAAGAGCGGCCATCGTCATCAGGGCGAGATCCGGAGCCAGTCCGGTGCTGTCCGCCGCCAAAGCAGCGCTGATCGCGAGGGCTTCGGGGAGACGTTCCATTTTGCGTAAAAGATCAACCTGCATAAAACGCGCCCGTTCGGCCAGCGCGCCCTTGCCGGAGCCGCCCAGAAGAGCCGCCAGGGTGTCGAAAGCCGCGGCATGGCTGCGCTGGCGCTGCAGCCACAAAGCCTTGCCGAAGCGGATCAGCCCCAGAGAATCCTGCCGGCTGCCGCGCAGCAGAAGATAGAGATCGAGCAGATTGTTCTGCACCGTATCGGCTTTCGTCTCGCCCCCTCCTCCAGCCTCTCCGATCAGCTTCTCCAGCTTTTGCAGCGCGCGGCCGGGCCTTCCTTCAAACAGATCGATCTGTACGAGCATGAGGTCGGCCTGCCGCTGACGGCCATACCCGGCCGGGGTCTCCCTGTGGACCATGGAGAGAAACCTCTCCGCGGCGCGCACATCTCCCGCCGCGATGGCACACTCGGCCCGCTTTTGCAGGGCGAGGAGGCGATAGGAGACCGGCAGATGCGGGCGCTGTAAAAGACGCTGGTATACCGAATCAGCGGCCGCCGGATTGAAAAAGCGGTCAAGATGGAGCGACCCCACCCGCAGATAGAGGTCAGGGGTTTCCGGCCAGTCGGGATAGCTCCGGATGAAGGACTCGTAAGCGGCCAGGGCCTGGGAATAGGACGCCTCCCTTTCCAGAAGCTGGGCGAGCGCAAAGGCGGCATGAACCCGGTGCGGACTCTTCGGCCCCGCCTGCTTGACCAGGGCCTCCAGCGCCGCTCTCGCTTCGGGCAGCGCGCCATCGCTCATGGCGGCCAGGGCAAAGGTGTAGTAGAACTGCCCGACCTCCGCAGGGTTTCTGCTCCGCGCCGCCTCCTCGAGCTCTTCATAGCAGCGCAGGGCTTTATTATAATCGCGGGACTGCGTAAAGAGCGCACCGAGCAGCTGGCAGCCCAGGGGACGCAAATCTGCAGACGATTTCATGGCGCGTTCGATGCTCCCGGCGATCAGGCGGACCGCTTCGGGCTCATCCCCGGCGGCAAGCAGCTGCGTCTGCACGTAGCCGAGCTGACCGTTGTTTTTCTGGAGATAGACCAGGTACTCGTCCGTCATGCGGGCGAAATCGCCCTGCTCCTGATAGAGATGTACCAGCTCGAAGAAAAAGTGCTGCGGATCCTTGAAAGCCTTGCGCCCGCGCAGATAGACATTCTCGGCCTCATCATACAGGTAGTACTTTTGCAGCGCCGCACCGGTCAGCTTGTAGGCCTGCTCCTCCTGGGGATTGTCATCGATGATTTCTTTCCACTTCCGGAGAGCCCCCTCCCGGTCGCCGCGCAGGTGGGCGATCTCGGCGAGATCGGCCTGAAAGGGCAGGGTGCGCTGTCTGGTCTGGAGGTCGTGGATCAGCGTCTCCCAGCTGTCCAAATCCTTGCTGCGCTCATAGCAGCGCCGCGCACCGGCATAGGCGTTGAGATTTTGCGGCGGCGGCAGCATTCTCGCCACCCGGCCGTAAAGTTCGCCCGCCTGATCGTGACGGCCCGCGACCTCCATCTGCTGCGCCCGCTGCTGGAGGATGCGAAGTTCCTGATCTCCCGGCCGCTTCTCCTGCGCGGCTGTATTTGAGAGAGCCACCAGGAGTCCGGCAGTCAACAGCAGATATTTAACGTTTTTCTTCACGTTGTCCGAGTGATTCAAAATAGTGCCTGATCAGTTCAAGATAATCCCTGGAATAGCCCTCCTCCTTGGCGCGGAGCAGATCCTGCTGTAACCGGTCCCGCCGCTGACCGAGCTCCCCGGGCAGTTCCGAAGGGCTGGAGGGATGATACTCCTTGCCGGTCTCCGCCTTGCGCTGCTGACTCTGTTCGCGTTCACGCATCGATCGCTGATAATCGAGCATGCGCGAGAGGATCCGGTTCTGACGCGCAATGGTGCTGCGATTCACCCGCTGGCCGGCCAGCTCTTTCTCCACCTTTTCCATCTCATCGCCGATGTGCTCGAGATCGCCGAGGAGATCGGAGAGACCGGAGGCCTCGGAGGCCAGCTGCTGCATGGATTTGCGTATCCCCCCCTGCTGCTGTGCGAGCCGGGACATCGCCGCCTGCTGGGCGAGGGAGAGGGCTTCCCCCGCGCCACTCAGACTGAGCGTTTGGGCATTGACTCCTTCCTGACCGTCCGCCAACTGCTGCATCTGCTGCATGAATTCGCTCATGCTCATCCCGGCGCCCTGACCCTGGGCCATCGATTGCATGGCGGCATCCATCTGCAGCACCGCCTCGTTGAGTCCGGCCATGGCTTGACCCTGCTGCTGACCGGCCTGGCCAAGGTCGCGGTTTTCCAGCCCCTGCAGGGCCTGCTGCATCGACTGCTGTGCCTGGCCAAGCGCCCTGCCGATGCGCGGCGAAATGCCAAAACTCTCCTTGGAGGCCGCATAAAGATCGTTGATGACCCGCTCCAGACTGGAGGAGAGCTGCTGCTGCCGCTCGGCCGTCTCAGGCACGCGAGCGCTGGTCTGGGGCATCCCGGAGGAGTTGCGCAGCAGCTCCTCCTGCATCTGCGACAGGGTCAGCAGGCTTTGGGTCCCCCGCTGCAGGGCGCGCATGGCCCGCTCCATCATGGCGCCGGTGAGGGCATCCTTGGCCTGCTGCAGCTGCTGGCGGCTCTTTTCCAGACCCGCCTGAATCCGTTCCGAACTCTCCTGCATGCGACCGGTATTCCCCTGCGCGATCGCCCCCTGCATGGCCTCCATCTGCTCGCGCATTCCGGCTTTGGCCAGTTCGTCGCGGGCGGCGGCCACCTGCTCCTCAGGCATGCCAGGCTGGCTGCCCATCTCCTTTTGCAGGGCGTCCATGGCCTCTTCCATCTTTTGCAAATCCTGCTGCAGCCCCTCCTGTTCTTGCCCGAGTTTTTCCCTCCCGCTCTCCTGGTTCTGCATCGCCTTCTCCGCCAGCTCCTGCTCGCGCTTTTGCAGATCCTCAGTCATGCGGATGGCCTGATCGAGCTGCTGCTCCATCCGGAGCCGCTTCAGGAGAGAGAGGGTGCGGTCCAGACTTTTGTTGAGGGCCTCCTCGGTGAGTTTGAACTCCTCGAGGGCTTTCTGCAGCTGGCTGGGATCGATCTTTTGCATCGCCTCAGCAACCTTTTCCATGCTCTTCTGCAGCTCGGGGGTCATGATGTCGCGATAGAGTTCCTGCAGCTCCTGGTATTTGTTGAGGGTCTCGGGCGAGAGCAGCTGGTTCTCCTCCATCTTTTCGACCATCTCATCCAGATGCTCGGCAATCTCCTCGAGTTCCTGCTTCAACTCCTCCTTCTGCTTTAAAAGATCCCCCACCTCCTGCTTCTTCTGCCAGGAGAGTTCGTCAGCGCGCTTGAGCTGCAGGGCCAGTTCATCGAGCTTTTTCTTCAGCTCCAGTCCCTGCTCGTAATTTTCTTCCAGGCCGGAGATCGCCTCGTCCTGCGCCTGGTTCACTTCCTCATACAGCTCATAGAGCGATGGAAAGCGTGCGCGGTAGAGATCGGTCCGCGCCGCTTTCGGGCCACTGACCGTATCGTTATCGCGGACCTCGACGTAGTAGACGAGCGCCTGGTCCGGCAGCAGGGGCGAGGCGGAGAGGTCCCAGGTATAGGCCACGTTGATGATGGCCTGCCCCGGGCGGCCGAGGGGCAGTTCCAGCCGGTTGAACCGGCTTGAATCGATCTCTGTCCGTTTCTCTTCGACCACCTGATAGCCGATGGTGAGACCCGAAAGGCCATAATCATCCTGCGCCTGGATCAGGAGGGCAAGACGCATATCCTCGCGCAGATCGACATCGCCCGACGGGGCGAGCAGACGGACAAAGGGATACTGATCTGCGAGCAGACGCAGATGATAGATGATCGGATTCTCGCTCGCCAGACCTTTGCCGTCTTTCAGTTCAGCATAATAGCTCTCTTCGGCGCGCAGGATAAAGTTGGTGGAGAGATGGCGGCCGGTAATGTTCAGCGGCTGGCTCCGCCCAGAGCTGAAGCGGAGGCTCGCCTCCGCGACGGGTTTGTTGGCCTCGGCATTCCACTCAATACGCGTGCCCTTGAGGGCGCTGACATCCCCGATATTCTCCTCCAGCAGGATCGGCTCCCCGCCGCTGTAGGACGGCGGCTGCAAACGCAGACGCAGCGAGCGGATCATCGGCAGATCCACAACCCGCAGCAGGTACTTGTTGCTGGCCGACTTTTGATAGAGAATCTGATAATAGAGGGAATCCCTCAGCGCGGGGATGACATAGCTGAAGGTATCATTCCGGCCGCGGGTCATGGGCAAAAGCTCGCGCCGGCCGAAACGTTCGATGGCGATCTGCAGATCCTCGACGAGCAGGGTTTCAGTCCATGCCCGGATGGTGACCGGACCGCCGCGGACAATCGTGCCATCACCGGGCTGAACCCGGAATTCGAGCGCAAGCTGACTGGAGAGGTCCCGCCGTGGATAGATGGTGCGCTCCAGGCCGATCATAAGAGTTTTTGGAAATAGCAGCCAGACGAGGATGAAGAGCGCGGCCGCAGCAGCCAGCCGCAGCAGCCAGCGGCGGGCGGGGACGCGGTCAAGATGACGCGACAGATCAATCCCGTCCAGGAGAGAGGGGATGCCCGCGCGGACAGCGTTGACCAGCTCGGGAGACGCGCTCTCCTCGCCCTCTTCCGCCCGCGCGGAGATCTGCAGGGCATTGGCGAGCCGGTCCTTCAGCTCCGGATAGTCGCGGCCGATGCGCAAGGCGATGCTGTTCAGGGAGGGATGGTTGGGGTGTAAAAAGCGGTCGGCCAGCGGCCGCTGCACATGTTTCAGCCAGGAGTAGAGGAGGAACAGCAGGGTGGGGGCCAGAAGAAAATAACGGCCGGCCGGCGGCAGAGCGATCAGCGAATGCAGCAGGATCAGAGCCAGCAGCAGGAGAAGCGCCTGGGTTGCCCATCTCGCCAGAGCAGCGCGGAGCCGCAGCTTCTTCTCCGCCTGTCTGAAAACGGAAAACTTTTTCAATTCCTCATACTGCATACCGCTCTCCACCACCTGCCGCTCAATGCGTCAATGCGTAAACGATGATATTCATCCCCATCCGCAGGGCCTGTTCACGGACATCGGGAGGATCGTGATGGACCTCCGGATCCGCCCAGCCGTCGGATATGTTGCAGTTGTAGGCGTAAAAGAGGACCATCCTTCCGTCGTGAAAGATGGCGAATGCCTGGGGCACACCGCCGTCGTGTTCATGGGTCTTGGGCAAACCTTCGGGGAAGGAGAAAGGTGAACGGAAAACCGGGTGGGAAAAGGGCACCTCGAGCAGCTCGTGGTCCGGCAGGACCTTGCCGATTTCACGGCGAAAGTGCTCGTCCATCCCATAGTCATCATCGGCAAAGAGGAAGCCACCACTGGTAAGATAGGTCCGCAGCCGCGCGGCCTCCTGCGAGGTGAAGGAAATCCTGCCATGGCCGGTCATGAAGAGGACGGGGTAGGCGAAAAGCTTGTCGTCCAGCAGGGAGACATGGACCTCCTCCTTCGCTGCAGCCAGCGCGGAGTGGGCGCGAATAAAAGAGAGCAGGTTGGGCACACTGGAGGGATCGTTGTACCAGTCCCCGCCCCCGCCATATTTGAGCCGGGCGATGGTGAATTCCGAAGCGTCCGGATAGCCCCGGTCGCAAGGCATCAGCAGCGCAGCGCCCAGGATCAGCAGCACCCATTTGCTGGTTTTGTTCATCCGCATCCCCTCCCTGTGACAGGAAAAAAAATCGGCCCGTTTCGAGCCGACTTGTGAAGAGAGATATCCGGTTGGTCACGCATCAGCTCGACAGAGCGTCCTTGATCTCGACGTGAACGTCCTGCTTGAGCTCCTCAATCCAGGCATCGAAGGCCTGCGCCATTTTGCGGTCGAGCGCGAGGCGTTGGATCCGGTCGTAATCCTTCTTGAAATCCAGTTCGCGCGCCTCTTCCCGGCGGTTGACGCGGAGGATGTGAAAGCCGTATTGGGTCCGCACCGGATCGGAGTATTCACCCTCCTTCAGCCCTGTCGTGGCGAAGACCAGTTCCTTGGCGCGCTCGCGCAGCTGGTCGATCTCAAAAAAGCCAAGATGACCCTTTTCGTTTTTAGAGTTTTCATCCTGCGAATAGCGCTGGACCAGTTGTTCGAAATCCGCTCCCTGCTTCAATTGGGCTGCGATGGCCTTGATGGTGTCCGCCGCGGCCACCTCATCCTCCCGCGAAGGCTTGGCGGTGATGAGAATATGGCGGGTGTTAATTTTTTCACCCCGCCGCTCGACCATCTGAATGATGTGATAACCGAATTGCGACGGAACCACCTCGCTGACAGCGCCCGGCTCAAGCTTGAAAGCCGCCTCCTCAAAGTCGCGCACAAACTCGCCCCGCGACATGAAACCAAGATCCCCGCCGCGGGCGGCTGAACCGGGATCCTCGGAGTTTTCACGCGCCAGCGCAGCGAAATCCTCGCCCGCCAGAATGCGCTGCCGCAGCGCCTCGGTTTTCTCCAGAGCCGATTTGCGCGCTGCATCCCCGGGCATCGACTTGATGAGGATGTGGCTCAGGTCGAAAGCTTCCTTGACCGGACCAATCGAATCCTTGTAGACCTTGTAAAACTCCTCCACCTCACGGCGACTGATCTTTATCCCCTGCATCTTGGTGGATTGGACTGTGCGGATGCGCAGGTTGCGTTCGATCTCCTCCCGGTAATTACGCCGGACCTTGGTGAGGGAGGCGCCGAAATATTCCTCAACCTGCTCCTCACCGCCCAGCTGCTGGATCACACTCTGCATCTGCTGCTGAAGATAGTGCTCAACCTGCTGCTCATCCGCCTTGACGGTATCCTTGTCCGCCTGCACCAGCAGGATCTTCTGGTTGATCAGGCTGGTCAGGGTCTCCTGCTTGAGCCGGGCGAATTCGCGCGGAGACTTGGCCGGATCGATCCCGTACTGCATGGCCGTGAGGTAGGCGCCCTGCGCGACCTCGGATTCCAGGATCACATCATCATCGACCACCGCAAGGATCCGGTCGAGCACCTGCTGCGCCTGCAGCGGGGTCAGCAGGAGCGCCAGCAGGAGAAAAACTCTTACTCCGGCACCGACCGTGAAACGCAACACCTTCTTGATATACTTCATCGTTATTCTTTCCCTGTTAGGCTGGATAGTTTGGACATGTCCGTGTAAAGCGCGGCTTCGCTGCTGAGGCGAGAAATGAGGTTCTGCAACGCCACCTCTTGCTTGCGCGCTGCGATACGCTGCTCGATGACCGGGCGCACCTCCTCAAGCGCGCGGGTGGTGCCTTTGCGCTGCACTTCAACGAGCCGGATGAGATTGTAGCCCAGCTCAGATTTCACCGGCGCCGAGAGGCTCCCCGGCTGCATCGAACTCACAGCGCGGGCGATCATGGGTGAAAGGGCGCTCAGTCGAACAAAACCCAGATCTCCGCCCTGGAAGCGGCTGCCGTCGAGCGAATGGCGGCTGGCGATCTCGCTGAAAGAGGCGCCCTCCATCAGCTCCCGGCGCAGCCGTAGAGCCTCGTTCTGGCTCTGCACCAGAATGACCAGAGCATGATAGAGATCCGCTTCCGCCTGGAACTCTTCTTTCTGCTCCTGGTAATAGCGCCCGATCTCTTCGTCGCTGACCGAAACCGACACGCCGGCCGCCCGCTCGGAGAAGGCGGTGATGATATAATTCCGGCTCATCTCTTTCAGCGCGTGCTGAACTTCCGCCTCTTTATCCACACCGCTCTTCAGGGCCTCCTGGTAGAGGAGTTCCGATTCGATCCAGTGCTGGATATAGCGTTCAGCCTGCGCTCTGGCCGCAGTGGTTCCGGCGCCGGGTGTTCGCTCCCGGACATCCTGCAGGGTGAGTACCGATTGACCGACGCGGGCGACGACGCTCTTCTCTTCTTTATTTGTGCACATCAGCGTCGCGAGGGCGAGCAAGAGAAAGCTCGCCGTCATGACGGTCGCTGTTTTCATAAGGCTGGCATCCGCCGCAATATTAGAGCTAAATTTAGATAAATATATTAATTATATAATACTTTCCAAGAACTTTTTAATCTGGACGAGAGGGGCCACGCCCGGCTCCGGATGGATCTCGAAATGGAGGCTGTTCTGGACCTGGCGAAGTTCGAAAGGATAGCAGGCTTTGCTGACAATTTTACCCAGCCACGGACGGAATTGTTCCCCCTTGGGCACGGCCGCGGGGAAGAATTTACCGTTGATTTTACCCTCCTTTAAGCCGATCTCCTCCACCCTGGATTGATGGGCGAGCATTTTGATCCGGACATAATCGAGCAGATTGCGCGCAGCCTCCGGCAGGGGGCCGAAGCGGTCGAGGATTTCGTGCTCCAGGTCCGCGATCGCCGGCATGGCCCTGGCCTCGATCAGGCGTTTGTAAATATCGACGCGGTCGGAGGCGGCCTCGACATAATCGGCGGGAAGAAACGCCTCCCCCCTGATCTCAACTCGCGATTCTATCGGAATTTGTGTCTCCTCTTCCACCCGGGGCTGCGGCGCCAGGTTCAACTCCTCGCGCAATTCCTGGATAGCCTCCTCGATGATCTTGGCATAGAGCTCGTAGCCGAGGGCCTCGACAAAACCGCTCTGTTCCGCGCCGAAGATATTGCCGGCGCCGCGTATCTCCAGGTCCCGCATGGCGATCTTGTAGCCGGAACCGAGGTGGGAGCACTCCTGAATGGTCTGCAGCCGCTTGATCGCCGTGCGCGTGAGCTTGCGCAGCGGTGGAATGAGAAAATAGGCGTAGGCCTGATGGTTTGAGCGGCCAACGCGCCCGCGCAGCTGGTAGAGCTGGGCGAGGCCGAAACGGTCGGCGCGGTTGACGATCAGAGTGTTGGCGTTGGGCACATCGATGCCGGATTCGATGATCATGGTGCAGACGAGACACTGGGTCCGGCCCTCCGCAAAAGCCGTCATCACCCGCTCCAGCTCAGGCCCCTCCATCTGGCCATGTGCCACCGCAAAAGTGACCTCCGGGACGAGTTCGCAGAGCAGCTGATAGATGCCCGAGATCGTAGCAACCCGGTTGTGGATGAAAAAAATCTGGCCCTTGCGCTCCACCTCCCGCAGGATCACTTCCCGCACATGGTCGCGCTCGAAACGGCAAACCTCGGTAATGATCGGCAACCGGTTGCCCGGGGGGGTGTTGATCAGGGACATGTCACGCGCGCCCATCAGGGCCATGTGCAGGGTGCGGGGGATCGGCGTCGCCGATAGGGTAAGGGTGTCGACGTTGGCCTTGAGCAGTTTGAGGCGCTCCTTGTGGAGCACGCCGAATTTTTGCTCCTCGTCGACGATCAGCAGGCCGAGATCCTTGAAATGAACATCTTTTGAAAGCAGCCGGTGCGTACCGATGATCAGATCGATCTCCCCGCGGCCCACTTGCTGAATGAGCTCGGCGAGCTGACGCGAATTTTTAAAACGGGAGAGGACGCCGATCCGCACAGGAAATTTCGCCAGCCGTTCGCTGAAGGTGGCAAAGTGCTGCTGCGCCAGCACAGTCGTGGGCACAAGGACCGCCACCTGTTTGCCATCGGTCAGGGCCTTGAAGGCCGCGCGTACGGCCACCTCGGTCTTGCCGAAACCGACGTCCCCGCAGACCAGCCGGTCCATCGGCACAGGCTTTTCCATGTCCGCCTTGATCTCGTTGACCGCAGTGAGCTGATCGATGGTCTCGTCATACATGAAGGAGGCCTCCAGCTCTTGCTGCCAAAGGGAATCCGGCGAGAAGGGATGACCGGCCTTGAGCTTGCGGACGGCATAGAGTTTGATGAGCTGCTCGGCGACCTGCTTGACCCTGGCTTTGGTCCTGGACTTGAGTTTGTCCCACTCCTTGCCGCCCAGCTTGTTGAGCACGGGCACATAGCCGTCCCGGGAGGAATATTTCTGGACCTGATCCATCTTTTCGAGGGGGACGTAGAGCTTGTCGCCATTGGCGTACTCGATCTGGATGCATTCACGGCTGCGTCCATAAGCATCGATCTGTTTGAGCCCCTGAAAAACACCCACCCCGTACTCGATATGGACGACATAGTCCCCTTCCTGCAGCTTGAGCAGGTCGGCGAAGGAGACCGTCCGCCGCGACGCCTTGTCCTGTTTGCGCAGGCGAATGCGGCCGTACAGCTCACGGTCGGTATAAAGAAAAAACTGCTCTGCGGGCCACTGAAAACCCTCGGAAAGATTGAGGGTTTCAACGGCGATCTCCTCCGTGCCCTCGCGAGCTAAAAGATCGCGGAGGCGCTGGCTCCGGTCCTCGGAATCGCACAGAACCGCAACTTTCGGCGTGATGCCCAGTTGCCGGGCCTTCTGGCGATGTGCTTCCACTTCCTGGATAAAGAGCTTGAGGTTGCCGGCAAAATGGTTGTTGCGGAATGTGGAAAACTCGATTTCCGGCAGAGTAGATTGTGTTCTAAATGTATTTAATTCAATAACTTGCCTCTTGTTAATAATCTCCTGGCAAGTGCGCTTGTCGCTGTAGAACGCGGAAAAGTGGCCGCCTTCGTTCGGGTGGTCCTGGATAAAAGTGTCGAAGCGGACTGAATACTCTTTTTCAAAGTTATCCAACTCATTACTAATTAATGTATTATCAAACAGTAACAGCTTGCCTTCCGGGGGCAGATAATCGGTGAGCATCGCTGTCAGCGGCAGCTGATCGAAGGGCGGGTCCAGAGCGGGTCCATATAACCCGCCGGCGCTGAGGGGGAGCAGGACGATCGACTCCATGGGAGTGAGCGAGCGCTGGTTTTCGATATCGAAGTAACGCATCGACTCGATCTGGTCGCCCCAGAATTCGATGCGCATGGGGTGGCTCTCCTCGAAGAGGAAGAGATCGATGAGGCCGCCGCGGACCGCCATCTCGCCCGGCCTCTCCACCCGGATCTCGCGGGTATAGCCGGCGTGCACCAGCTCCTCGATCAGGCGGGGAAAGGCGTACTCCATGCCGCGTTCGAGTCTGATGGCCGAGCCGGTGACGCGGGCGGGATCGGCCACCTTCTCCAGCAGGGCGGGGACGGAGGTGACGATGAGAGCGGGCTCCTTGCGCAGGAGAGTAGCCAGGGCGCTGAGGCGCTGGCCCACGACCGGGCTCAGGGGACCGACCTCGTTCCACATCTGTTTGCCGTGCGGAGAGAAGAGGGCCAGCGCGTCGGGGGGGAGCAGCTCGGTCAGATCGTCGTAGAACTGCTTGGCTTCTTCCGCACCGGGAAAGAGGCAGAGGCAGGTGGCGTGAGTGCTCTGCAGCAGCCGCTGTGCAACAAAAGGACGCGCCGCGCCCTGGCAGCCGTGCAAAACGACGCTTTCGCCTCCGGCCAGCGATTTTTCGAGCCGGGCTACGGTCTCGTTGCGGGCGAAGATCTCAGCAATGGTTTCGAGAATGGACATAGTCAAGATTTCAACTGAATGGAGAGGCCTCCCCGCCGGCGCGGGAGTTGAGGGGCGGCGATGGAGGTGGCCTCAGCCAGCTCTGCCGGCTCAGCGATGCAGGGCGATGGCGCGGTGGACAAAGCCTTCCCCCTTTTTGAGCAGATCGTGCGCCTCTGCAGGCGTCACGCCGGTTTTGATCATCACCAGGGCGGTCTTGACATGGCCGTCCGCCTGTTTGAGCGCCTTTTCCGCGCTCTCGTAATCCACGCCGGTCGCCTGCATGACAATCTTCTTGGAGCGCTCGACGAGCTTTTGGGAGGTCATCTGCAAGTCCACCATCATATTCTCCCAGACCTTGCCCAGCTGGATCATCGCGGTGGTCGTGATCATGTTCAGAATCATTTTGGTCGCAGTACCCGCCTTCATGCGGGTGGAGCCCATGACCACCTCCGGCCCGACGACGGGGCAGATGGCGACGTCGACCTTGATTTTCATCTCCTTGCGGGGAGTGCAGGTGACGTAGAGGGTTTTACAGCCGACCTCGCGCGCCTTGTCGATGGCGCCTATGACATAGGGGGTGCGTCGGCTCGCCGCGATGCCGCAGATCACATCCTTGGGGGTGATGTGGAGGGCGAGGATCTCCTCCGCTCCTTTCGCATAGCGGTCTTCTGCCCCTTCCTGGGCGCTGACGAGGGCCTTGAAGCCGCCGGCGATGATGCCCTGGACCAGTTCGGGGCTCACCCCGAAAGTGGGCGGACATTCGGAGGCATCAAGAACACCCAGCCGGCCGCTTGTGCCCGCGCCGACGTAAATGAGCCGGCCGCCCTCTTTGAAAGCCTGGACGACAATTTTAACCGCTTTTTCAATATAGCTGATTTCGGTGCGCACAACCGCGGCAATCTTGAGATCCTCATCATTGATCAGATGGAGGATTTCGGAGACCGACTGCTTGTCTATCCGGAGGGTGGCCGGATTGCGCGCTTCGGTGGTGAGGTTCTTAATCTCTTCAAAAACCGCCTTGGACAAGGGTTCCTCCTGTTTCAGTTATCATACTGTCTGGACAATGACCATTTACCGGCCGGCTGCGGGATCATCCGGGAGCTCCGGCATCGGCACAAGCAGCCATCGCAACGCAGGATAGCGTTTACCGAACTGGTGCAGCTCCGCGCTCAGATCGCCCCCCTTGAGAGCGGCCAGGCGACCACCCGGCCTGAGCAGGGGCGAGGCCCAACGCCAGAGATCGGGCAGCTTGGCGACTGCCCGGCAGACGATCAGATCGCAGATCAGGCCGGGAAAGCGCTCCGGCAGATTCTCGGCGCGCTCGCACAGGGCCTGCGCATTCTGCCAGCCGAACTGGCTGATCACCTCGGCGAGAAAAAGGGCCTTCATCTGACGCGAATCGAGCAGGGTGAGCTGCAGGCGAGGCTCGCTGATTTTCATCGGTACCCCCGGAAAACCCGCCCCGCTGCCCAGATCCAGGACGCGCAGGGCGTCGCCCAGAACCTCCGGGCGGATGAACCAGAGCGACTCGCGCACATGGCGGGAGACGATGCGTCCGATATCCTGACGGGAGACCAGGTTGGTGCGCTGGTTCCAGTTTTCGATCAGCTCAACGTAGCGGCTGATCTCCTCCCATTGCGGTGCCCGCAAATTTACATCATTTGCGAGCGCCAACAAAGCATTTTTATTCGCCGGATCCACTTTCCTCCCTCTCCGCATGGGTTCCACGTGGAACAGCGCCGCGGCGGCGCTGGCGCGCCAGATAGATCATGATCACCGCCACATCCTCCGGTCCGACGCCGAGAATCCGTGAGGCCTGCCCCAGGGTACGCGGCTGTATGCGCGCCAGCTTTTCCCGGCTCTCCCTTGAGAGCGAGGGAACGGCGTTATAGTCGATCCCGGCGGGGATGAGGGCCTCCTCGAGCCCGGCCATGCGCCGGATGTGCTCCTGCTGGCGGTGGAGAAAACCGGCATATTTGATCTCGATTTCCACCTGCTCACCCACACGGCGCCAGAAGGGATCCATTTTCTCCGCGAAAAGGGGGTCATCGCTGGCGCCGCCCAGATCGGCCAGGTGCAGCTCGGGGCGTTTGAGCAGGCGGGCGGCGCTCTCCCGGTGCAAGAGCGGCGGCATGCCCGCACGCACGAGCACGGGATTAATCAGCTCCGGATCCGGACTAACTTTTTCGAGCCGTCCATGGGCTTCACCCACAGCGCTTCTGAGCCGCTCCAGAGCGGCAAAAGAGGCCTCATCGATGAGGCCGAGCTGGTGGCCGTAGGCCATCAGGCGCAGGTCGGCATTGTCCTGCCTGAGATGAAGCCGGTTCTCCGCCAGGGAGGTGAACATGCGATAGGGTTCGGTCAGCTCCTTGGTGACGAGATCGTCGATGAGGACGCCGATGTAGGATTCCTGGCGCGAAAGAATGAACGGCTCCTCGCCGCGCAGGGCGCGCACGGCGTTGATGCCGGCCATCAGCCCCTGGGCAGCCGCCTCTTCATAACCCGAGGTCCCGTTAATCTGTCCGGCAAAAAAGAGCCGCCCCAACGCGCGGGTTTCCAGATTGTGGCGGAGCTGGGTGGGGTGGAAATAGTCGTATTCGATGGCGTAGCCCAGCCGGGTCACATGGGCCCTCTCCAGACCCGGAATGGAGTGGACGGCGGCCATCTGGATATCTTCCGGCAGGCTGGTGGCGAAGCCGTTGAGATAGTATTCACAGCTCTCCCTGCCCTCGGGTTCAAGGAAGAGCTGATGGCTCTCCTTGTCGGCGAAGCGGTGAATCTTGTCTTCTATGGAGGGGCAGTAGCGCGGGCCAACCCCCTTGATCACCCCCTGATAGAGGGGGGAGCGGTCGAGGCCGGAACGGAGGATATCATGGGTCCTCGTGCTGGAGCGGGTAAGATAGCAGGCGAGCTGCTCGATTTCTATATGCTGATGGCGGAAGGAGAAGGGGACGATCTCCGCATCTCCGGGCTGCTCCTCCATGCGCGTAAAGTCGACGGTGCGGCCGTCGATGCGCGGGGGCGTGCCGGTCTTGAGCCGCCCGCTGAGCAGGCCGTACTCTGCAAGCTGTTCGGCGATGCCGAAGGCCGCCGGTTCGCCGCTGCGC
>JAKQKF010000294.1 GCA_029560815.1 bacterium | reverse complement strand
CGGCAGCCCATTTTTCCGGACGGAAGCGCTGGGGATTGAAACTGGTCGGCAGCTTTTCATAGGCTGCGACATAGTCGTTGTAGGGGACGCCGTTGCGGCTGCACCAGGGCTCGTCCTCGGAGCAGATCGACCAGGATTCGACCACACCCCATTGGCTGTAGGGTCCCCAGTGCATCATCAGCCCGAATTTGCGCGACTGCCACTCCGCCAGGGTCTGGCGGACGGCGGCGGGCAGTTCCTCTCCGTGGACGGCGAGGACGCAGAGCAGGGGCAGCAGCACCAGCAAGGTCTTGAAGAGGGATCCGGCGGGCGGGGAGATGGCGGGGGACATGGGCATCCTCAGGCGAATGGGTCGCTCTTTTCCTGTATATTAACAAGAAAATCGGACAATTGCCAGAAAATTATCTCGCTGCACGCTGCTGTTTTACCAGTATTAAAGCCGGAAGGGCGCCGGACTGGCCCGGCCTCGTCATGGCTAAACGCCATCCAGGCGGGCAGCGGCCGCAAGAGGACCGCCGCCCGCCCCGCACAGCTCCGTGCATTTCTCAGCCCTTGAACATAGCCAGGATCTTCAGGGCATTCTTGTTATAGATCTTTTCCAGCACCTCATCCGGGAGGTAGAGCCCGTAAATCATCCAGCGGCCCTGCAGTTTGTGCGCCGGGGTGGGATCGATGTACTCATCGTCGGTTTCGAGGAAGCGGAAATAGAGGCGGTAGGCGTCGGCCCGGCAGGGGGTGTCGGTGCCGAAGAGGATCCGGTCCTGGTATTTGAGGAAAAAGCGCCGTGCGCTGTAGGGCTGGCGGCCGAGTTCGCTGATGCGGGCGTCGATGTCGACATAAAAGTTGGGCCAGCTCTCCAGCCAGCCGGCCACGGTGGCCAGATCCTCCGGCAGATTGCCGAAATGGGCGCCGATGAAGATCGTGTTGGGATGGCGGGCGATGACGCGGTTGCGGGCGGCGAGGATCTCCTCTTTTTCAGGGTATTGATCGCCGTAAAACGACCACTCCGGATTCATGCCGAGTTCGTCATAGCGCTCGTTGAAGCGGTCGACCGGGGTGAAGAAGGCCTTGGGATCGGTGACGTGGATCTCGACCGGGATGCCCAGCTCGCCGCACTTGGCCCAGATCGGGTCGATGCGCGGATCGTCGACCGTGATCAGTTTGCCGGTGCTGTCCTTGTCAGACAGGCCGAGGGATTTGGAGATCTTTAATCCGCGACAGCCCATCTTCACCGCCTCCTCAAGCCGCTTGGCCTCGTTCTGGCCGAAATTGACCTCATCGATACGGCTGAAATCGGGTTTGAAAAAGAGCAGAAAACGATCCGGGGAGACCTCCCGGGATGCCTTCAGGTGTTTCTTGTAAAAATCATCCTTGGAGCGGGCGTCGAGGCTGACGCACTTCCAGACCCCGGCCTTGTCCATCTCCGCCAGATAGGCCGCGGTGTTCTCCAGTTTGCCCAGATGGTTATGGATGTCGATCACCGGAAATTTGGCCTTTTCGATCAGGGTTTGCTTGGTGACCAGCTGACTGACCGGCTGCCAGTCTTTCAGCTTGAGATCCCACGTCTGCGCCTGCAGCCCGGCGCTGATGGCGGCCAGGCCCAGGAGAGTGAGAAACACCCGCTTGTTCATCTTGTTCTTCCTTCCGCTTTTTATTACCCTGGTGACCCCGGGATGCAATTCGCCCGGGATTCTGGTTTATCCCCTCTGCCCGGCCGGCCGGTCACCGTTTAAAAATCAACCTCCCGAAAACGGAGGGCTTGTGAAAGCGTCCGCCGGTCGGCGACCAGGCCTGTGAGCTGGACTCCATCCCCCGGTTCTTGTCAAGACGGTAAAAATTGATGCGGAATTTCGTCGCGGTGGCTATTTTGGGGGCCCTGTCGGTGGCCAGATCCCGGAAGGGGATGGCGATCTCGACCCTCCAGCCTGCATCGGTATCCTCACGCTGGTTCAGCGTTCCATCCAGGAGCACCGCAGTGCGGATGCCCGGCAGGTCAAAGGCGGCGGTCGCCGCAAAATCGATGTGCTGCGGATCGACAATATAGCTGTCGAAGAGCACATTGGCGGGCGAGAGCTCGATCTCGACATAGGTATCGGGGCGATCGTCGGCCTCGATAAAAACCTCGACGGCCTCCTCGTTCCACAGATGATCGTCGCGTTGGGTAAAGCTGGACCAGATGTCCGGGTCCTGGCAGATAAAGGCGACATAGAGGGTGCTGTCATCATGACAGGTCAGCACCTGGGTCGCGATCCGGACATCGTCGATCGCCGCGGCGGTGCGGTTGTTCCTGAGCGCGACCGGTGCACTCTGCTGCCAGACGGCCTCGTCGAGGCGGCCGTCGATATTCATCGTGGAGGTGGTGCGCGGAGCGGTGATGACAAATCCCGGCCCCTTTTGGGGTGCGCAGCTGAGGAGGGCGAGGGCCAGCAGCGCCAGGGCGGGTGCCGGTTTACGCGTCATTGGGCACCTTTCTCGACGACCTCAAAGCTGGTCCAGGAATACCAGCCCTGGGCGTCGAGGCCATCGACCGCGAGTTGGACGGCCGGCGTTTTGGTGAAGGGATCGAGCAGCGCAAAATAGACCAGGTAGCGCCCGGGCGGCAGCGACTCCGCCAGCTGCATTTGCGCCGACTGCACATGGCGCCCGGGGAGCCATTCGCGGACTGGCCACTCCGTCTCTTTCCGCACCACCGGCCCGTTTTGGTTCCTGCCGGCCTTGCGGATCTCGAATACAGGAATATAGGCCCGGTAGGGCGGCGCCACCCCGATATTGTCGAGGGTCATCTCCAGATTCAGCATCCCCCCGGGTTGCAGCCATTTTTCATGGCGGAAAGAGCGCACGACAAAGCGGTAGCCCATCCGCTTGAGGAAGCGTTCGGTCGCCGGCCACCATTCCGGCGGGATGGCGCTGGACTTGTTGTTATAGATGGAGGTGTGCAGTTCGAGGCAGGTGCTGTAGATGAACTCGATGTCGCGCCCGGCGGCGAGCCAGCTCTCCATCGTGCCGCACGACTCA
>JAKQKF010000277.1 GCA_029560815.1 bacterium | reverse complement strand
GATGCGGCCGTTCCACGTGGCGAATGCGGCGATCATGAGCCTCCTGCATTGTGATTCATGACCATGCTAATACAATAATCGTACCAGTTCGGGCGTTCAGATAAAATAAATATAATATCAATTAAATCAATGAGAAAAGGGCTTTCTAAAAGGCTCTTGTGAAAAGAAAAGGGAAGCAATAATGCACCTAAGAGAGATAATAAGTAGCAATAATGCTACTATTCATTGGATGCTGGTTTTGTATGCAGCTGCGGGTGCAGGGGATGACGGAGGAGAGGCTATTTGCGCTCCGGCAGGACGATGCCCAGTTTCCTGATTTTGCGAAAGAGGGTGGTTTTGTGAATGCCGAGCAGCCTGGCGGCGGCGAGACGATGGTACCCGGTCTCTTCAAGAGCGGCCTGAATGGTGCGGGCGTCGAGGAGGTCACGGGCAGCGCGAATTTCCATACTTTGGGCGTTCTGCAGCCCCCGTGTGGTCAGCTGGTCTGGCAGGTGGTTGATGCCGATTTCCCCCTCACGGCAGAGCACGAAAGCCCGTTCGATCACATTCTCCAGTTCGCGCACATTGCCGGGCCAGTCGTGGGCCATCAAGAGAGAAAGCGCCTCAGGGGCGACGCCCGTAATCTGCTTGTTCTGCAGATTGTTGAAGCGGCTGATGAACTGCCCGGCCAGCAGGGGAATATCCTCTATGCGGCGGCGCAGCGGCGGCAGTTCAACGCGGACGACATTGATGCGGTAATAGAGGTCTTCACGGAATCGGCCCTGGCGGGTCTCCTCTGTCAGATCGCTGTTGGTGGCGGCCAGGATGCGCACATCGGCGCTCTCCGAGCGGGTGGAGCCGAGCGGCTCATAGACGCGTTCCTGCAGCACCCGCAGCAGGCGGACCTGCAGGGCCGGACTCACCTGGCCGATTTCGTCGAGAAAGAGGGTGCCGCCTTTGGCGATGGCAAATCGCCCCAGTTTGTCCTTGTGCGCTCCGGTGAAAGCCCCAGCCTTGTAGCCGAAGAGCTCCGATTCCAGCAGGGTGTCGGGCAGGGCCCCGCAGTTGACCGCGACAAAGGGGCCTTTGCTGCGCGGGCTGAGGGCGTGGATGGTCCGCGCCAGCAGCTCCTTGCCTGTGCCGGTCTCGCCAAGGATGAGAACGGTGCTGGGACTGGCGGCGATGGCGGGCAGCACTTCGAACAGGCGCTGCATCAGGGGGCTGTGGCTGATCAGGTCACCGGCGCGAAAACGGCCATCCAGTTCCTGGCGCAGCGCTTCCAGTTCGCTCAGGTCACGGAAGGTCTCCGCTCCACCGATGATGCGCCTATCCACATCCCGCAGCACGGCGGTCGAGACGCTGATGGGGACGCGTTCGCCCTGGGCGTTGATGATATAGCCGGTCTTGCCAATGATGGCTTTGCCGTTTTTAATCGTCCGCCGCATGGCGCACTCGCTCTCGCACATGCTGCAGCGGAAGACCTCAGAACAGAGCCGGCCGATGGCCTCCTTGCGCGAGGTGCCGGTGATCTCCTCGGCCGCCCGGTTGAAAGAGGTGATGCGCCACTCCCGGTTGACGGTGAAGACCCCGTCGGAGATGCTTTCGAGAATCGCCTCGGTGGAGGTGACGGGTATTGGAATATAATTTGCGGATCTTTTTTTAGGCATGGCCCCAACGATTTTAATATGGTGCCGTTCAGATGTGCAGAAAGGTACCGAAAAATGGCGGCAAAGTCAAGCAGCAAAGCGGACCGGCCGACCGGCATCTGTCGAAGCCTGAGGTGGAGTGCCTGACAGAGCCGGGTTCATGCCGGACCTGCCGGGGGCGGATCATCGGCGCTCAGCCCTGCTTGAACGCCTGTTGATCTGTAGTTGCGACCTTATTTCGCGATTACTGTCTATTTGAGGCAGCTGATACGCAGCCGGGCGACCTCACGGCCGGCCGTGATTGTGCAGATATAGACTCCGGAAGCCGCCGCCTCCCCCGAATCCAGCCTGCCGTCCCAGTGGAGGCTGTGGCTCCCCGCCGGCTGCATCCCGCGCCACAATTCCCGCACCTGCTCACCGCGCAGATTATAGATGGCCGCCACTACTTCGCGTGAAACCGGCAGTTCGTAGCGGATGAAGGTACCGGCGTTGAAGGGATTGGGATAGTTGCCAAGCAGGGTCAGCCGATCGGGCAGCTGCTGCACCACCTTCAAAGCCGGGTAGAGTTCGAACTGGCCGTCGCGGTCGACCTGCTTGAGCCGGTAATAGAGTACATCCCGGCTGGTTTGGGCGTCAAACCAGGTATAGTCGTGCTCCCGGGCCGAGGTGCCATTGCCCGGCACGAAGCCGAGGGATTCGAACCTGTCCCCGTCGAAAGAGCGCTGCACCTCGAAGCCGAGATTGTCGGTTTCCGAGGCGGTGCGCCATGAGAGCCGGACCCCGTTTTGTTCAACGGCTGCGGTGAAGGCGAGCAGTTCGACCTCCAGTATTCTGCTGTTGCCCTCGAAAAGGCGGACATAGGTGTCTGCCGAGGCCGCGGCCACATCGGAGATGGTGTTGAGGTTGACGTCGCCGATCGCGGCCAGACCGGTGATGCTGCCCAATGCCAAATAGCTCCAGAGTTTTTGTCCCTTCGCGGCGCCCCCTCCACTTATGCAGGCCACTTCATCCGATTCAGAGCCGAACACCGCTTCAGGATAGCCGTCGCCGTTGATATCGCCGATCGCTGTGGCTGATAAAACCGTCGAGCCGAATTGCACCTTCCAGAGCTGCTGACCGGTCGCCCCGGAGAGGGCATAGCCGTAATCGTCTGCAGAGCCGGCGAGGACATCCGGTTTGCCGTCGCCGTTGATGTCGCCGATGGAGGTCACATATTTGGCATCATAGCCGGTGCTGAAGCTCCAGATGTTTTTGCCGGTCGCCCCGGAGAGGCATTCAACCCGGTCCATTCTGCTGGCGAGAAGAATGTCGGCCTTGCCGTCACTGTTGACATCGGGGATGGCGGCAATGGACCAGACGCGATCGCCGGCGTCATAGGGGGCAGCCCAGATTGCCTTGGCTGCGGTGGAGCCCTGCTGGCCCTGGGTGGCGCCGGAGAAACAGTAGATAAAGTTATCGCACGAGCCGACGCACTCCATCCTGCCATCACCGTTGAGGTCGGGCAGGGCTAGGACGTTCCAGAAATCGGCGTCGCTGCTGAATTTCCAGAGGATTTTGCCCTGCTGCGCGGCTGCTCCGGAAATGCAGATCATGTTGTTCATGGCCGTGCCCACCACGACGTCGCCGATGCCATCACCGCTGACATCCCCGAGGGCCGCTACCGAATGGATTGAAGCCGAATCGGCGCGCTGCCAGAGCTCGAGCCCTTCGTCCGCCGGTTTGCCGGAAATGCAGTAGACGATATTATCTTTTGAACCGGCAACCGCATCGGGATAGCCGTCGCCGTTGACGTCCCCGATGGCTTCCACGTCGGTTATTGCGCCCAGGGTCAAGGCCGACCAGATCTCGCGCGCAGAGGCAGGCCCGCCGCCGGAGAGGCAGTAGAGCAGGCTGTCGGAGGAACCGGCGAGCAGGTCGGGGCGGCCGTCGCCGTTGACATCCGGGAAGGGCGCGACCACGTTCACGGCTCCCCCCGTCGGATAGTCCCAGATCAACTGGGCCGGGATGGTCTGGGCCGATGCCCCACCCGATGCAAGGATCAAACCCCAGGCCAATACGGTCACCATTTTACGCATCGTTAACCTCCTTATTCTCCCCAACCATACCAGAAAAAGAGACCGAGGCGCAGGTCTTCATAGCTCGCGGCATAAGGGTTCTCGTACCGGCCTCGCCTGTTATAATAATGCCCGAAGAGATACTCCAGCCGGATATTGAGATCGAGGTCGCTCCAGGGGGTGAAACGGAGGCCCGGCGCAATATCGGCGTGGTTATTCCAGAAATCCGCGTTCCGGTCATAGTAGGCGTAGAGGACGCCATAAAGGTCGAGGCGGGTCTTGTGCACCCGCAGCAGCTGCAGCCCCAGTTTGCCTTCGATGTAGTAGACGATGTTCCGGTCATCCTTGTCGAGGTAGTGGGCATCGGCATAGACTTCACTCCAGGGCGTCAGGGGCAGGCGGCTTTCCGGAGCCCAGCCGCCGGGATCCCAGCCGTGCCAGAAGACCAATCCACAGCGCCAGTCCTCATAGGAGGGATCGTAGGGCATGGCCTCCTCGTCATAGTCGAGATACTCACCGCGCACATATTCGCCATAGAGGGCAAGATAGAGCTTTTCAAAAAAGCGCAGCCGGGTGCCGAACATCACTTCGCCGCGGTTATTCCAGAAATCCTTGTTGGCGTCACCGCCATAGCGCACCTTCAGATAGGTATCCCAGATGCCGATCCCGGGGAGGGGCTTGCGCAGTCCTTCATAGAGCTGGGCCATGGTGACGGTATTGCGCCCTTCGCGGCGCTGATAGATGGTCTCATCGTAAGCTTCAGCGAAGAAGCGCGTGCCGATTTTCTCCTGGGCGGCCGCCTCTGCAACCGCACCGGGCAGAAGAAACGCCAGAAGCAGGATGACGCTGAACAGCGCTTCACCTCCGCAGCGGAGCATCAGCGGACGCCGGGCAGCATGACGCCCGGGTAGTCTCATTTCAGTAAAGTTCATGCGGCAGCCGTTCCTTCGTCCGCTGTCTCCTCAACCTTGAAGCGTTCGGTCTTGTCCCACACCCCGACGCGGTGGCGGCGGGCGTCGAGAATAAGCGCCTTGAAGACGATGTAGAGCCACAGCTGGCAGTAGGTGAAGTACATCGCGACCGTGAGCAGGATGTTGGCGGCGGAATCCTCCCCCTCATAACTGAGCACGATAAAGATCTCCAGGGTGAAGAGGGCGAAGGCCGACACCCAGACGGCCGTATAGGGCCCCGGCACGTTGAGGATGACCAGTCCGGCCGCGCCCGCCAGAAAGAGGAGGAGCGAGACGACAGTCGCCAGCAGAAAGAGATAGTAGAGGGCGAAAAGGTAGATGAATTCGGTGACCAGAAAGCGGCTGCGGGTCTTGAGCATCGGACCGGTGAATTTTCTCAGTACATAGTTGTTGCCGCGCACCCAGCGGGTGCGCTGCCGGGTCCAGACCCGCAGGGTCTCCGGCTCCTGCTCCCAGGTTACGCTGAGGGGCATGAATTTGATCTGCCAGCCCGCCTGGTAGATGCGCATGCTCAACTCAGAATCCTCGGTGATGGCGCGGTCGTCCCAGCCACCGACCTGCTCGATCACCGCTTTTTTAATGATGTAATTGGTGCCCGGCAGAATCGCCACATTCGAGAGGTGGTATCGCCCCGCCTGCAGGATCCATTGAAAGGCGATGGTCTCGATGTTGACGAAGCGGGTCAGCCAGGTGCGCTGGCGGTTGACGCAGCGGAACTTGCCGATGACCGCCGCCAGGGAGGGATCTTCCTGGAGGTGGAGCGCCAGGTGGCGCAGGGCTTTGGGCTCCGGGGTGTTGTCGGCATCGTAGATGGCGATGAGTTCGTGGGTGCAGTGTTTGAGTCCCTCGTTGAGGGCGAAGGCCTTGCCATGGCCGCTCTCCCCGGCTGGAAGGTTGACCAGCCTGATGCGGGGATCGGATTGGGCATGCGCCGAGATGATCTCGGCGGTGCGGTCGGAGGAACCGTCGTTGATGATCACCAGCTCCAGTCTGTCCGGCGGATAGTCCAGGGCGAGGATGGTGCGGATGGTCTTGCCGATCACCACCTCTTCGTTGCGCGCCGGAATCATGATCGAGATCGGCGCCGGATCGTGGTTTTTTCCCAGCAGAGTTTCATGCTCCTGCTGAACGCGGTGGCGATAGCGGTAGCCCGCGAGGGTGAGCACCAGCTGGTAGACGATCATCCCCCAGATGACAAGAACGCTGATGAGAAAGAGCAGATCGAGCGCGGGGTGCATGAGGGGCAGCACGTAAGACCTCCGGAAAGTGGTTTATCGGCGGCGGAATTGCGGTGGCGCGCCGGAAAAAATCATTCTCAAGCGGCGGATTTGCGATGGCGCCGCGCATTTTTTAGATAGAGAA
>JAKQKF010000274.1 GCA_029560815.1 bacterium | reverse complement strand
TTTTTGGTCACACTCATACCATTGGCAATGATGCGGTAGTAATAGACGCCCGACACCACCAGCGCGCCGGCATCGCTGCGGCTGTCCCAGACGATCTGGTGATAACCCGCCGGTACCTCGCCATCGACCAGGGTGCGGATGAGCTGGCCGTTGGTGTTAAAGATCTGCAGGGTCACCCTGCCGTCCGCCGGCAGCTGATAGCGGATGTTGGTCACCGGGTTGAACGGGTTGGGATAGTTCTGCGTCAGTTCGAATCGGGTCGGCACCGGCATATCGGCGCTCACCGGTCCGTGCTGGGTCGCCAGACCGCTCCGGCTGATATCCTCAAGCTTGTAGTACCAGCGCTCTCCCGCCTGGGCGTTCCTGTCGACCCAGGTGTACTGGCCGTCCGTACGCGGGGCGATCAGTTCGGGATTGACCTTTTCATAGGTGCCCTTCTCCGTGCGGCAGCGCAGCACGTTGAAGCCCATGTTGCCGGTTTCGCTGGCTGTCTGCCAGGAGAGCGTGATGCCCTGGTAGGCAATGCTCGCGCAGGTGAAGCTCTTGAGCTCGACGGCGGTCCGCACCGCCCAGATCTTGGTCATGGAATGGGATGCATCGCCGTACTCGACCATGATCACATAGTTGCCGAGTGGATAGTAGCGCGAGTCGAAGGTCCAGGAAGAGGAGCTTGAGACCGCCTGTCCGTTGAGACGCCAGGTATAGTAGATGGTGTCGTTGTCCGGGTCCTCGACCTGCACGTAAAAGGTCTGGGAGGAGAGCGGCTGCATATTGATCGATTCCGACACCGGCTCCCAGGAGACCAGACGCGGCTCGCGGTTCTCGTTGGTCACCACAATCTTGACCGAGTCAATGTCGATGCCGCCGTCGCTGTCCTGGACCGTGAAGAGCGGATAGTAGGTCTGACCACCCTGTTCAAAGGTCGGAGTCCAGCAGAAGCGATAGATGCTGCTGCCATCGACCTCAAAAGTGGCGCCTTCCGGCAGGTTGCTGGCGCTGTAGTAGAGCTGGTCGCCGTCCGCATCCGTGGCCACCACCGGGAAGCAGATCTGCTGGCCTTCGTAGATGGTGTACTCGCTCGCGGCGGGCAGTTCCGGATAGGGTTCGAGATCACCCCGGGCTTCGAAGGTCACGGTCGGCGAGCCGCTGGGCAAACTGGCTGTGGCCAGAGCTTCATTCCTGCCCTGCTTGCCGAGAATCCAGTAGGCGCTGGCGATGCCGCGGGCATTGGAGGTCACCAGATTGGGGCCGTCGATGCTGCCGCTGCCGGGCACGACCACGAAATTGATCGTGCCGCCGCCGGCCGGATTGCCATAGCGGTCCTTGACGATGACCTGGATCGGATAGACCATCCTCTTGCCGACCTGGCCGTGCAGCGTAACCGATTCGATCTTGTCCATGGTGTAGGCATAGTCGGCCTCACCATGGGCCTCGAACTCGATGAAGGCCGGATTGAGGTTGACCGCCGAAGCGCGCACCTTGTTGAGGCCGGCGCGGGTGCCGAGGGTATAGTTCACCGAGGCGATGCCCTGCGGATTGGAGACCACCGTCATCATGCCGGTGCCGTTATCGAGCATTCCCTTGCCTTCCACCGTGCCGTCATCGACGACCAGAAAGGTCACCGGCACGTCGGGGACGGTATTGCCAAAGTTGTCCTCGACGCGAACCGCCAGAGGCGTATAGAGGGTGCGCCCGACCGTCCCGGTCTGATCGCCGCCCATCTGGTAGACGATCTTGCTCGCCGAGCCCGGCAGGGTTTGGGCGGTGAAGGTGACGGCGCTGATGGAGGAGTAGCTGGGCAGGCTGGCGCTGAAGAGGTTGGTGCCGTTGCCCGTCCCGGCGACGGCCTGGGCCGAGGCCTGACCGTACATGTCCGTCAGCACCGGATTGGTGCTGGTGATGGCGCCGTTATTGACCAGGGGAGTGAACTTGACCTGGACACTGGCCACCGGCCAACCGTTGATATCCTCCAGCTGCACCTTGAAGGGCAGGGGCAGCTGTGCCTGGGGCGCGGCCTTTTGCTGGTCGCCCGCGACGATGATCAGGCGGGAAGGCGTCGGCACGACGGCCACTTCAGTGAAACGGACCGGCGAGTTGCTGAGGGCGACGCCGCTGCCGTCGCTCCTGACCGCACGGGCTTCGACGAAATTGACACCCGCCGAGCTGCCCAGTTTGTAGCGCGCCTGGGCGATGCCGTTGCTGTCTGAGAGGACCACCTGGGGATCGATCATCGAGCCCCCGCCCTGGGTGGGCATAAAGGTCACGGGATGGCCGGCGATCGGATTGGCAAACCGGTCCCGCACGACCACGCGCAGCGGCAGAGGCAGGGCGGTGCTGATATTGCGGGTCTGCGCATCCCCGTCCTGGCTGCTCGGCCGCGCAATCTCGTAGGCGGCCAGGGGCAGGAAGCTCACCCGGACGCTGTCGGCAATGCTGACATTGTTGTTGACATCGCGGGCCTTGATCCACTTCACGCCCGCTTTGGTCGAGGCGGCGTATCCCACCGCATCGCCATTGACATCCGTCGTGTTGAGCGGCTGGGTGATGATCGTGGTCAAATCGCCGGAGAGCAGGGTGACGTACTTGCCGCTCACCGGATTCTCGTATTTGTCGCGCAGGGAGACCTTGATGGTCGCCCTGGAGGTGCCGTCGGCGCTCACCGCCGCATCCACGGCGATGATTTTGGAACGCACCCCGTCGGTGATAGCCGGCAGGGCTGCGGCCGTGAAGCGGATAGGCGAATTGCGCAGCGGAGTGGTGCCGTTGGTCGAAGTGACTTCGACGATGTTGCGGTCCGCACCCGCGGTGCGTCCCAGCCGCCACTGGACCCGGGCGATGCCATCGCTGCCGGTCTCGACCACCTTGGTCTGCAGGGTATCGGCGCCAAGCGCGGCGTGATCCGAAGCCCCGACCAGGATGCGAAACTGGATCGGATGGCCCTTGACCGGGTTGTTGTAGATGTCCCGGGCCATGACAGCCAGATCATTGGCGAGGAAATTGCCCACCGTCCCGGTCTGGCTGTTGCCGGCGGAGAGGAGCAGGTTCTCGGCATTGCTGGGCGCCCCGGAGATCAGGAAAGGTAGAGGCGCACCGGTGAGTTTGATGCCGTTGTACTCGGCATCCGCCTCGATGCGGTTGATCTTGTAGCCGGCGTTGCGGCCGAGGTAGAACTGGACCGAGGCCAGGCCGTTGCTGTCGGAGAGTTTGGTCACGGTCTTGTTCACCGCCCCGTCCAGCGAACCGCCATCAGCGGCGACCGAGGACATCACGGTAAAGACCACCGGATGGTTGGCGATGGGATTCCTGAACTCATCGGTGATGCGCACCTTGAGCGGTTCGGGCAGCATGTTGGTCGTGATGCCGGTGAAGCGCGAGGTGTCACTCACCATCAGGATCAGTTTGGGATCGCCGACGGTCGCGCTGGCGTAAAAAATGGCGGGCGAGCCGGAGAGGTTGGTGTTGTTGTAGCGGGAACTCACCTCCATGGCGTTGTTCTTGCTGCCAGGGCGCTTGCCGAGGTTCCAGACCACGCTGGCGTTGCCGTCGAGATCGGTGACGATTGAGGCTTCCGAGAGGCCGCCGATATGACCGCGGAGGCTGTCGATGCCGCTGACATGAAAGAGGACCGGGGCACCGGGCACGCCGTTACCGTATTTATCCTTGATCGTCACCCTGACCGGTTTGGCGAGCGGCTGGCCCACCTTGCCGATCTGGCCGTCGGTCGCCCGATCGATGACCAGTTGGTAGGCGACATCGGGCGCAGCACTGGCTTTGAAAACCAGCAGGGGATTCTCGACCACGCCGGCGCGCACCTCGAGGACGTTATTGGCCGTGCCCGAGGCTGTGCCGAGGGTCCAAGTGACCTGGGCGATACCCGAATCGGCGGAGGTCGGCACGGTGACATTCGCCGATCCATTCACCTTGCCGGCGCCCTGAGTGACCGCGAAGGAGACCATGTAGCCGCCCTTGGGCATACCGTTGGCGTCTGTGACCCTCACCTTGACGTTGCGGGTGATGGCGTTGCCCACGACTCCGTTGAGGGTGTCGGGAGTCATCCACTTGATCATACTGAAGGCATCGCCGGTCCGCGATGTGGCATTGAAAGTAGCCGGGCTGTCGGTCAGCGGCGCTCCGTCGTTGCGCAGAGCATCAACACGCACCTGGACAGCGCCCAGAAGCAACGGCATCTTCCAGCGCACGCTGGCATAGCCGTCCTCGCCGGTCGTGGCGGTCTTGACCGTGCTCTCGCCGTCGGTATCGACGAAAGTGCCGCCGGAGCCGACGATCTGGAAGGTGATGGTGTGGCCGGCGATGGGATTGCCGTAGACATCGGTCACTCCCGCCTTGAGCGGCAGGCCCAGCTCCCGGCCGTTATCGCCGATCTGGTTGTCGGTTGCGGCCAGCTTGACCAGCTTGGCGGCCGGACCGGGCAGGCCATTGGCCCAGAGGCGCAGGGGCGATCCCTCGAGCGGCACAGAGGGCTTATCGATGCGATAGGAGCTCACCTCGATCACGTTGGCGCTGTCGCCCGCGGTCTTGCCCGTGGTCAAAATCGCCGCGGCCATGCCGCTGACATCGGTCTGGACGACCTTTTCGATCAGGCCGTCGAAATTGCCGCCGCCCTTGATCACCTTGAAGCGGACAGAATGGCCGGAGATGACCGCATCATAGGGTCCAAAAATCTGGACGACGAAGGGCTTGCTGAGCCTGGCTGTGGCCGTCGTGTCCTGGTTGTTGCCGGAGATATATTCAATGCGCGCAGCGATGGGCTCGGAGGCCGTTGCGGTGAAGGTGACATACTCCGGATTCAGGCTGGTGGCCGTGGCGCGCACGGTATTGATCTCGCCGACCGCGCTGCCCATGGTGAGCTTGACGGCGGCGCGTCCTGAGGGGTTGGTGTAGCGGGTCAGGGTACGGACGCCGGCGGTCTCGAGGAAAGCGTTGGTGCCGTCGATCAGCGTAAAGACCACCTGATGGCCGGCGATGCCGTTATTCCGGGCATCGGTAACCTTGACCACCAGAGAGTCATTGAGGGGCAAGCCGATCGAGCCGTTCTGATTATTGCCGGAGACGATGGCCAGAATGCTCGGCGGCCCGATCGTGCCGGTGGCCGTGAAGAGCTGCGCTGGAATGGAGGCGAGCCCCTGCAGTTTGGCTTCAACGGTGTTGACGCCGGGCCGGTCGCCGAGGGTCAGATAGACCGAGGCTTCACCGTTGGCATCGGTAAGGACCTTGAGAGTGGTCACCGGGGAGGGCGCCGCCGCGGAGCTGATCTTGCCCTCACCCAACTTGACGGTAAAGACCACCGGGTAGTTGGGATAATTGGCGCCGGTCTCGCCGAGAACCTTGACCTTGAGCTGATTGGGAAGGGTGGTACCGACCGTCCCGATCTGACCGTCGCCTGTCGATTTGGACATCGCGGCCGGGGGTTTGCCGGTCTTGATGCGGAAGGTCAGGGGTGAATTGGTGAGCGCGGTTCCGCCGGCGTTGACCGCCGCGGCCTGCACCGTGAAGAGGGTGTCGACCAGTCCGAGGGTCATGGTCACGCTGGCTCTGCCGTTCTCATCCGAGGTGGTGGAGCTGCTGGCGAGGGCGGCGCCGACACCGGAGATGAGACTCCAGTTGACATTGATGCCGGGCACGCCGTTGCCGTTGGCATCCTGGATGATGGCGATCAGAGTGGCCCCGGCGGTTTCATCGCGCGTACCGAGGATCGGATCAGTGAGATCGGGGTCCTTGATCATCGAGACCGCGGGCCCCGGCGTGGGATCGAGGGTGAAATTCACCGGTGCCCCGTTGAGCAGGGTGGTGCCGTCGGCGCGATAGCCGATGGCGGAGATGACGACGTTGGTATCGGCATCGGCGCCGAATTTAAGCCGCGCCGCGGCAAAACCGCTGGCATTGGTGATGTTGGAGAGATTGGGGCCGGTATCGCCCATGGTCGAGCCGGTGGGACCGGTCAGGCCGGTGCTGATGAGGGCGATCTTGTCCCAATCCCAGCCCGGATCGTAGACCACCAGACGGATGTTCTGCAGCCCCTTGGGCAGCCGGAAGCTGGTGTTGTGACGCTGCCAGACCCAGTTGCCGCTGAGATCGGTGAAATCCATGGTCAGCGAATCTTTATCGTTGTACTTGATAATCACCGTATTTCTCTGACTCGAGTTGGTGCGGGCGCGCAGATGGAAAAAGTAGGTGCGCTCCTCCGGATTGTAGATGGGGATGGTCACCGCCGTCCGGTAGCGGTAGCCGCCGATATAGGTTGTTTTGATGGCATGCCCGCCGGAAGCGGCGGCGGCGGTGGTATCATAGGCGATCGGGATGCCGAGGATGCCCGACTCGACCTCTTTCCAGATCTTGCCGTCAAATGTGCCGGTTTCGATGGTGCCCACACCCTGGGTCACGCCAAAATCGACAACGACATTGCTGACCGGATTACCGGCATCGTCGGTCACCTTCACCTTGAGCGAATCGGCCACATACTGATTGATGGGGGCCGACTGGTTGCTGCCGCTGACATAGGCGATGGTAGTCGCGCTGGCGGAGCCGAGGTTGGGCAGATAGACCGAAAAATTATCGATATTAAAATTGCTCGAACCGTTCTCATACTGGACTGCGCCGACATACCAGCTGTCGGGCGGAGCGGCGGGCAGAGTCAAATTAAGGGTGGCGTCAAAAACATCATCGATATAGTGATGGATGGTCAGGGCTGTCCCCGTCACCTTGATGATCGCAGTGACTTTTTGTCCGGCCGCAGGAGCGGCTTTGGTTACATTGGTTTCGTCGATCAGGGAGTTAAAGGTCGCTCCGCCGCTGATCGCATAGAGGGAGAGCTTGGTCGCGGAGCGGCGCAGCCAGTAGCCGTTGGCAGAGGCGCTGGGGGTGTCCAGCATCATGGCAAAGCCGGCCGGAATGTAGCCCTGGGTCTGATAATAGATGGCGGAGGCGCCCATGTTCATGGAGAGCTTGATCGAATCGGCGCCGGCCGACTTGTTGGCGCCGGTGCGGGCGAAGGGGGCCAGGCCGTAGCCATTGGCGGAAGCGATGGCCAGTTCGTTGTTCTCGATGGTGAATTTGGGCGCCGGCCAGTCGGATCCGAGCGCAGCGCGATTGAAATCATCGGTCATGGGGCTGTTCCAGCCCGCGGAGGGGATGGAACCGCCGCCACCGCCGCCACCACCGCTGCCGGCCGCCGTCGTTGCCGAAACGACATTGGAGAGTGGCGAAGGATTATTGGCCTCGTCATAGACCTTGAGGGCGAAATAGTAGCGGGTGCTGGCGCTCAGACCGCTGACCGTATAGCTCTCGGAGGAGCCCGGCGCCTTGGGGGTGCCGGTGGTGAAACGCGTCGAGCTGGCAAAATTGGCATCGGTGATCGCGACGGTGTTGTAGCGCAGCTGGTAGGTAGTGGCCGCGCTGCCGGTGGCGCCGTCATCGGCGGTGGCGTTCCAGGTCACCGTAACCGTGCTGGAGGTCGGGCTGCCGGCGCTGATGGTCGCCGCGGCAGGCGGGGTGGTATCGGTGCTCGACGAGGGAGTCCAGGTGCTGAAGGTCATCTCCTCGATATCATTGTTCACCAGTTCGCCGCTGTAGAGCAGGGCGCCGCCGTAACATGCCGAAGCGAGATTGAAATCGGTATTGGTGATCGTGCCGAGTGAAACCCCGTCCAGCAAGTACTCAAATCTGCCGGTAGCCGTATTGACCTGAACGGTGAAGAGCGAGCCAGCGGCCATGGTCGGCGCGGATGGGACCGGCACTTCGGTTCCGGATGTTGCAACTACACCGGCCGTAATCTTGAAGAGCCTTATCTTCCCGTTGTAATAAGAGGCAAAATAGCCGTTGCCCTGGTAGTTGGCCGTCTGCATGAAGACGACGCCGCCAAAACCCGTGTAGGCAGTCTCACATCCATCCCCTTCGAGCGCCCAACGGATATCGATCTTGTTGGCATCGGGCTTGCCAATATAGATCGCGATCTGTTTAGATCCGGTCGACGTTGTGATAGAATGCAGATTCCCAGTGTTTTGGATCAGGCCGTCATCCGCGGACCACGAGGTGCCGGCGAGTGCGCCGGTGCCCTCGAAATAGGCGCCGATGGTTTCCTGTCCCCAGGCCATGAAGGCGAGCGAGAGCGACAAGAGCACAACCAGAGTTGCGGCTTTTGAGAACGAAGACACGATTCTCATGATGTGTAACCTCCAATGCAGGTACGGTACAGGGTGCTGTTTCATGTCAGAACACTTGTTTGCGCCTAAAACAGGAAAATTCCCCTTTTGGCAAGAAATATCGAGTCTTACTTCAATAGAATTAATATAGCTTGTTTCTCACCACCATCCCATTTCGCAAACACTATGCCAAAATGCGGATTATTCGCAGAATGGTTCGCGCCGGGCCATTGCGGCGGTAAAAGGCAGGGCAGGCGGTCCGCAGGGGGCCTGCCGGAACGCGCCGGCAGCCGGGCTGGAGTCAGGCCCGGCATGGCCGGCGCGGAAGAGACGGCTCTACAGCGGCTCTACCGGATCAGCTGCAGGCCTTCAGGACGGTGGGGAGGGATCACATCGGGGGTGACCCGTTTGAGGTAGCGAAAACGTACGGCGTCGGCGGCGACATAGCCGTTGCCCTGATTGGAGATGCGGAGATAGCTGGAGGTGCCGGCGGGCAGAAAGAGAATGGCGACGCGGTTCCAGCGCCCATAGTTGCCGGTCTGATCAATAATCCCGGTCAGTTTTTTAACACCGCCGGCCCAGGCCTCGAAGGGGACATCCTCGGCCTCCTGATAGGCGGAGGGAGTCTCTCCGACCATGGGGTGCCACTCGCAGATCTCGTACCAGCCGGCCACACCGATGGTCGGCCGGAAAGTGGCCCAGCCCTTGCCCAACGCGGGAGCCGAGTAGTAATATCCAATACCGGTCGAGTCGGAAGAGACCCATTGCGAAAAACAGCGGTTGCGCGAGGCGAAATCGACCGTCTCATTGGCCTTGTCATAGATCGGCCGGAAGACGGGATCGAACTGGGCGCGGGCGCTTCCGGGCGAGGTGTCATTGAAATAGCAGGTGCCGACGATGATATCCGCCACTACAGTGTCCGGGCGGGAGAGCAGGATGATGCCGTCGCCGATGTTGTTTTTGGCGGGGGTCAGGGTCTCGCCCTGGAGTTCGATGCTGCCGAAAGGCTGGCCGTCGTTGAAGGAGGGTTTTTGTCCGCCCAGAAAACGGTGATAGGGCCCCTGGTAGCCCGGGAGACCGGAGAGCATGGCGTCGGTGATGGTGACGATCTGGCCGGAGGCGTTGCAGATGGCCGCGCCCTTGTCGAAAAAGCGGACGTAGACATCCCCCTGGCCGGGAATGGCCCGGGCGGGAGCCGACGGATAGCCGAGATCGACATCGAACTCGTCGTACCAAAGCGACATGCTGTATTCATTGCCGAAGGTCATGCCGTAATAGGCCCCGGACATCAGGGCGGCGGTGAGGCCGTAGCGGATCTTTTTATAGTCCCGGCTGTGGGTCTCTTTCTCGACATAATCCTCGATGATGGTAAAGACGGTATCGTGGGCGGCCTCCCAGAGCTGGTTGACCCGGATCAGTTCGGGAGCGGTGTAGGCGAAGCGCATAAAGCCCTCCCACTCCATGCCGTCGCAGTAGCGCACGGGATAGGGATCGCCCTCCTGGGCGGAGCCCATGTTGATTCCGACCACGACCGGTTTGCCCGGATGAAGTGCGGCGAACTTGGCCCGTTCGTAGGGAAGCATCTCGCTGATGCCCGCGCTCCACTGTTCGTTGAACCACGCCAGTCCCTTGCCCGGCTCAGTGAGATCGTCGAGATGGTTATGGTCGAGATCCAGGGTTGACTGAAAATCATCGCCCCAGAAAAAGAAGCGGAACGAGTCGTAAAAGAGGCCGTTGAAACGGCTGAAATCCTGCTTGGCCGGGTTGAAGCGCTGGTCGATGTACCAGGCCCAGACGGGCATGTCATTCACCAGGGGGGCCAGAGGGGTGACGTTATGGAGATAGCCGAAGCCCTGAAAACGCGCGGGCCGTTTAATCGAGTCGCCGGCGGCGTGAGAGCGGTTGAGGGCATAGTCCCCGCTGACAGGGATGCCGTAAATGGTCGAATCGGTAAAGCCGGAGAAGGAGATCCAGTCATCCCCGCCGATGAGGGCGTAGAGATCATCGCTGATGGTATTAGTCTTAAAGCCCGTCGTGGAATCGACGCGAATCTCAGCGGCGCCCGGCTCGGCCGCTGCGGTGAGAGTGCCGTAATAGCTGGAGTAGACAAAACAGCCCGGCGGCCAGATCGGATTGCCGGGCCAGACTCCCTGCCGGGAGGTGCCGAGGATGACGGTGTTGGGATTGAGGGCGTGGATGCTGTCGTTCAGCGCATAGGCGTTGATGCCGGCTCCACCGTGGACAGCGAGATCATAGCGGCTGATGAAATACTGCAAAGCTCCGCCGGCGATGCCGCCGGGGCGCTGGAAAACCAGTCGGGGATAGGGGGGCTGATACTGCTGCGCCGGGAGTGCCGGTACCAGGGCGAGGACGAGCAGGGATAACAGGGGGATGAGCCGGCCGGAACGCCGGCGGGGCATAAAAAGCATCGGTTTCTCCTCTCAAGCTGCGGATGGCTCTATCGCTTCCAATTCATATTACCCGCAGGCGGAAGCGAATGCAGAAAAAGAGGAGAAACCAGGTGGATCACTCGCCAGTGGCTTTGACCACTTCGGGGATGGTGCGCAGCATGATCTTGAGGTCGAGCCATATCGACCACTCGTCGATATACTGGAGATCGAGGCGCATCCATTCATTGAAGCGCAGGCGGTGGCGGCCGCTGATCTGCCAGAGGCAGGTCAGGCCGGGGCGCATGCTGAAGCGGCGGATCGGCCACTGTTCGTAAATATTGTTGACATCGCGCACCGGCAGCGGCCGCGGGCCGACCAGACTCATCTCGCCCTTGAGGACGTTGATCAGCTGCGGGATCTCGTCGATGCTGGTCTTGCGCAGCCAGCGCCCGACCCGGGTGATACGCGGATCAGCAGCGATCTTGAAGGCCGCGCCGTCCGCTTCGTTGAGATGCTCGAGCTGGGACTGAAGAGCTTCGGCCCCATCCACCATGGTGCGGAATTTGTAGATATTGAAGCGGCGGCGGTTGAACCCCACCCTCTGCTGCTTGAAAAAGACCGGACCGGTCGAGGAGAAGGCGATGAGCGCGCTGACGACCAGAAAAAGCGGAGCGAGCAGGAGCAGTCCTGCGCCTGCCAGCGTAAAATCGAGCAGCCGCTTGATGATCAGATGGGAGAAGCGGCCCCGGCCGGCATTGCGCAGGCTCAGCATCGGCACCCCGTTGAGCACATAAGCCGCGGTATCGGCCGTCTTGAGCTCCATCCAGTCGGAAGGAACACGGCAGGGAACCGAGAGCTCGTCGCAAAGACGGGTGATCCGGCGAACCTGGTCATAGTAGGTGCTGATCGGCAGGGCGATAAAGACCTCATCGACCGCATGGCGGCAGAGATAGTCCGGAAAGGCGTCCAGGGTGCAGAGCCACTTCCCCTGCCAGAGACGGGTGTTCTGGGGATGATCATCCACAAAGCCGAGCAGCCGGTAGCCAAGGTCGGCGCGATGGAGAATCTTTTGCGCCAGATCGACCGCTTCGGGGCCGCTGCCGACAAAGACGACATGACGCAGATTGCGGCCGTGGCTGCGCAGGAAAACCAGCCCCTCCCGCACCAGGGCGCGGCTGGCAATGGCCCCGCAGAGGGCGAGGAGGTAAAAGAGGAGGATGATCGCCTTGGTGCTCTCCTCGGCCACCAGCAGGGCGAGCGCAGCGGCCACCAGGGTGCCCAGAGTGACCGCCTTGGCGATATCCAGCCACTCCCTGACGCGTTGGTCGAGTCGGCGCACCTCGTAGAGGCCGAAATAGGCGAAGAGACGGTTCCAGGCGATGAGGAGCACCACCAGGGCCAGGCCATCGACCGGCCGCAGCTGGGCCGGTGTGAAAGGCGCAGAACCCTGCCCGGACGAGAGCTGCGCGTGCAGCATCACAGCGCCGCCGAGTGAGCAGAGCATCACCAAAAGATCAAGAATGCGGGTTCCCTTCGCCAGCAGCTTTTTCCGGGTAGTGCCCATAGAGATCCTTCGTTTCAGTAGCATTGGCGAAACCGTTGCAGATCGATGGCAGCAAGAGGTCAGTATTCGAAGAGGAGATAGCAATCCGCATGCCAGAAAACATGGGAGTAAACGGCGGGAGATGGCAGCTATAAAACAATGAGTTACGTATTTGTAATAGAGGGAATGGGGTGTCTCAACCGCAGTTAAGCGCCCAATTTAGCGACAATGTCATCCTTTTTTGCCTACCGGGTCGTCACCGAATCCGATTCGCTGTAGGCCAGACCGTACTTTCTCATCTTGTTGTAGAGGGTGCCGCGGCTGATGCCGAGGGCGGTGGCGGTGCGGCTGACGTTGCCGTTGTACTTGAGCAGGGCCTTGCGGATGAGCACCTGTTCGACGTCATCCAGCTGCATGGAGCGGACGCCGAGCTGCAGGGGCTGGTTTTCCGGCAGGGGTTCCAGTCCGGCTATCTGCAGGGCATTGGATTCGATCTGCATGGCGCGGCTCATGATCGCCGCCCGCTGCAGGATGGTATTCAGTTCGCGCACATTGCCATCGAGGGCATGTCCCCTCAGCATGGTGAGGGCTTCGGGCTGCAATTCTCGCTGGGGCAGGGCCAGTTCTTCGCTGATCTGGTGCAGCAGGACCTGGCAGAGGCGGGGCAGATCGGCCTGGCGTTCCATCAGGTTGGGCAGGTGGACCAGTCTGGCGCCGATGCGGTTGAAGAGGTTTTCGGCGGCCTCGTCAGGTACCTGCGTGCTCAGGCCGATGAGGCGGATGCCGGAGCCGGCTATGGTCTGGTGCTGTTCTTCAATAAAATGGGCAAGACGGTTTTGCACCGATACCGGCAGGGCATGGCCCTGTTCCAGCAGCAGGGTGGCGTCATAGGAGGGGTGCAGGAGGCCGCCGCGGGTTCCGAAGAGTTCGAGCAGGAGGTCGCCGGAAGTTTTGTGGGCGCAGGCCACGCGCAGCAGAGGCTGGAAGCGGCGCGGGCTGAGAAAGTGAAGCAGGCGGGCGAAATAGGTTTTGCCGACGCCCTCCTCGCCGCAGAAGAGGATGTGGCTCTCCTTGCGGGCCAGTTCCCCGACCAGCTGGAGGGTGCGGAGCATCTCCTCGCCGCTGCCGACGACGGGGCCGAGGTCGCGTTCGCGGCGCCAGCCCAGCCGCTGGGCGATGCGGAAGTGGGGGGAAAGGTCGAGCTGCATGGCGCGTTCGAGGGCTTCAGGGACCTCCTCGCTGAGGACCGGCTGGAGCAGATAGTCGGTAGCGCCGAGACGGATCGCCTGCATGGCGGCGTTGAGGTCGGCCGCCGCGACGATGGCGATGAGAGGTTTGGTCGGGAAATGGTTGACAAATTCCTGCACCATCTCAAAGTGGCGTTGGTCCGCGCTGATATCGACGATGGCCGCATCAAATGCGGCGATCTGCTGCAGACAATAGCGGAATTCCGCCTCGGTGGTGCTGCGCACAACACGGCCATTGGCCGCGGCGAGGCTGGCCGCGACTGTGGTCATGGTCTTTTCATTGGTGGAGAATACAAAAAACCGTCTCAAATCCGCCATGGCAGGTTCCCTCTGCAGTTCTCGTCCTTGACTGGTGTCGTGGTTTGTAGGGAAGCAGGGAAAAACGAATGCAAAAACAGGGCCATCTCTTGAGCGGCCCGCAGGGCATGCCGGGACGCGCCAACTCCTTGTATTCCAGCAGCCGGCATCGGCTGCACCCCGCACTGAAGAGGGGTGTGCCCTGTCTTGAGCTGCGACAATGTTCAGAAATAAAACAAAATGCCCGGAGATTTATTCAGCCGGCGCGGGGAATGCGCTGGTGACGATCAGGCACCCGCCGCAGCAGCCAGGCGCCGACGGCCATGTTGCAGGCGAGGACGGCGATGGCCGCTTTGTATTTGATGACCGGCCCGAAGGAGGCCAGAGCCCAGGTGATGGTGCTCCAGAGAATCGGACCGAGCACAGCCGCCACCTTGCCGGAGAGGGCATAGAGGCCGAAAAACTCGCCCAGCTTCTCCCCCGGCACCAGGGAGATCAGCAGCGGACGGGCTGAGGTCCAGGTTGATCCCATGAGCATGCCGATAATGCATCCGGAGATCCAGAACAGCGTCCGGCTGCTGGTGGCGATCACACCGGCCAGGGTCACGATCCAGAGAACGATGACCCAGGTCAGCGTCTTTTTGGGGCCGAAGTGGTCGGTCAGAATGCCGCACAAAGCGGAACCGATCACCGCCGAGGGGATGACGACGATGAAAAACTGGTTCGCCTCGGCCAGGGTGAATCCCATCACCGCCTGGGTATAGATGCCCATGTAGATGATGACGGTCTCGATGCTGTCTTCATAGAGCAGCTTGGCGAGCAGGAAGCGCGGCAGTCCGGGGTAGCGCCGGGAATCGACCAGCGACCTGAAGGTTTTGCGGTAGGATCCCTTCAGGCTCCATTTCGGCCGGTCCGTGAGCGGGGCATAGGGCTCGCGGACAAAAATAAAAATCGGTATGGCAAAGAACAGAAAGAGCAGCGCGGTCGGTATAAAGGCGGCGGAAGTGCCTCCGCCGGTCATGCCGGGGATCTTCAGGCCGTAGAAATGGCCGTCGACGAAGATGGCCGCCACGGCGAGGCCGAGAATGGAGCCCATATAACCGATCGCCACGCCGTAGCCCGAGACCCTGCCGATGGTGCGCGGAGTGCTTACAGCGGGGAGCAGGGCGTTGTAAAAGACCAGCCCACCCTGGTAGCTGTAATTAGCGACGATAAAGACCGCCATGACCAGGGGCAGAAGAATATGCAGATCGGTGATATGGTTGCCGAGAAGTCCCAGCACTGCCGTCCCAAGGATGCAGGCCCCGGTGAAGAGGCCGAGGAGAGCCATTTTACCGCTGCGGTGGTCCGACCAGTCGCCGAGCACCGGCATGGTCAGAGCCACTAGAATCATGGAGAAGGAGTTGACAAAAGAGACGATGAAATCGCTCTGGCCGAGGTTGATGATGATCCAGGTGCCGAAATAGAGCGAAACTACATTCATTGAATAGGCCGTGTTGGCCAGATCGTAAAGGATCCAGGAGATGGTCGCCGCCAGCCGGGGTTTGACGGAGCGGCGAGCCTGAGCAGCTTCCGGTCCGCTCGCCGCCGTGGCGGTCACTGCGCCGCCTGGGCTTCGATGAGCCGGCAGAGCCGGTTGGCCAGTGCGCGATAGCTCCTCTGCGCCGGGACCACCATGACCAGCAGGGCGGTCTGCCCGAACAGGGTGAGGTAGCGGAAGACGAGTCTTTTACCTTCGTCATCCTCGAGCACGAGTTCCTTGAGGGGGCTGAGGCCGCTCATCTTTTTGATCACTTTCTTGAGCTTGGCCATCATCACCGCGAACTCGACGGCGTGGTCTTCCCGGAGCAGGCCGGTGTTCGCCACCTGGGAAGCGAGCAGCAGTCCTTCATGGTTGAAAAGATAGATCGCCGCAAAGCCGCCGATCTGGAGCATCCCCTGCATTTCGCGCCGGGCCGCCTCCTGGAAGGGCAGTGCGCTCTCGCTTTCCGCTCTGTTCAGGCCGAAGTGAGCCATTCTCCATCCATCAATTATATTTTTTTCAGCAGCAGCTGAATCACGCCGCGCAGGGTCTCAAAGACGGCGATGCCGTTGACGGCGACGGCCTCATAGTGCGGGACCCTGAGGAAATTCAGGCTCTGCTCCATCTGGTCGACCGGGTCGATCTCCGGCAGATCGCGCTTGTTGTACTGCAGCACCCAGGGGAACCGGGCCAGGGTCTTGCCCTGCCCGATCAGCTTCAGCTCCAGGTCCATCAGGGTATCGAGATTATCCTGACGGCGGGCTGACTGCGAGTCGGCGACGAAGACGATGGCGTCGGCGCCGCGCAGGACGATCTTGCGGCTCGACGCATAGTAAAGCTGCCCCGGGATGGTATAGAGGTGAAAGCGGGGCTTTTTGCCTTTAATGGCGCCGAGCGCGAGTTCGAAAAAATCGAAATAGAGGGTGCGTTCTTCGGGCGATTTCAGCACCACCAGCCGGCTGCGCAGCGCCGGGTCAAGGTGAGCGTGCAGATATTCAAGATTTGTCGTTTTTCCGCCCAGGCCGGGTCCATAATAGACGATCTTGAAGACGATCTCCTGCCTGAACCAGTCAATATGCATATCACCTTGGCCGCAGCGAGCGGTCGAGCTGCCGCGCGAGCATGTCGCGGAATTCAAAGTCGAGGAACTGATGGGTCTGTTCGCCCCCCTGCCGCAGCTCATGGATATAGCGGCCGATTTTTTCGACCGTATAATGGGAGAGGACGCGGATGATGCCGAGGGCGACCGACTTGTCAAAGACCACCATGAGAAAATAGTCCGCGCCGACAGCGCAGAGATAGAGGCTGCGGGAGGCGCCCTCATGGTAGAGAAATTTGAAACGCGACTCCTGGCCGATCAGCTTGGACATCTCGGCGGTGGCGGCGAAATCGCCGGCGGCCAGGGCGGTGAGAGCCGCCAGGTCCAGCGTGTCAGCGTCGCCGCGATAGACCACCGGATAGCCGCTCATGTCGGCGAACAGGGCCAGCCGCGCCTGCGAGCGGCCTAGAAACTCCTCAAGGATGCGGGCGATTTGATGATAGGCGGTCTGGGAAAAAACCACCCTTCTGCCATTCTTGCGTTGCTGCATTTCCATAGTGCAACCAGTCCATTAATGACCAAACTGAAGCCTCAGGGCCAGCATCTCGGGCAGACGGCGCTCGCGCATCAGCTGCTGCGTCCTCTGCACATCATACTCCACCCTGTGAAATTCCACGCTGCCACTCTGTTGATCATAAAGCGCGCAGCAGGCGCGCGGATCACCGTCGCGAGGCTGCCCCACGCTGCCCGCATTGATGATATAGCGTCTCCTTTCGTCCAGAGCGATACGGCCGCTCCTGGGAAGCGGGGAAACACCACCCTCCTCCCGGGAGACGAATCCGCCCGGGGAATGGGAGTGACCGATGAAGCAGATCTTCTCGGCAAAAGCGGAAAAATTGCGTTCCGCATCCATGATATTGAGCAGATACTCCCAGGCAGGGGGATTGACAGGTGTAGCATGAACAAAGAGGATCCCACCACGTCGTCCGACGAGCTCGAAAGATTCGAGTCCGGCACGCGTTGCTTGTGTGATCACCCGTCCGGTCCAGAGGACCGCCCGAAGGGCCATGTTGTTGAAAAAGAAGGGATTGGTTCGCCCCAGCACTGCGTCATCGTGATTACCGAGCACGGCGAGAGAAGCCGATCGGGCGATGGCAGCCACACATTCATCCGGCTGCGGGCCATAGCCCACAGCGTCTCCCAGGAACACAATCTCATCACAGCGCTCCGCTTCCAGCGCGCGGAGCACCTGCTCGAGGGCCTCCAGATTTCCATGCACATCAGAAATAACGCCCACGCGCATAGCAACACCTCAGCAGTTAGTAGAATATAGCATTTGCCCGCGCGCTAATCAAGCATTATTTGGTTTTTTATTGCTTCTTTCGGTCAGTTGTGTTAGATTTTATCCGATCAACAAGCCCCAACAAGGAGACCTCTATGTCCAATCCCGTTTCGCAAATGGCCGAATCAATCCGCATGGCCATCGATCTTGAAAAATCGGGCCGGGCCTTTTACCTGCAGGCGGCGGAGAGAACCGTCAATCCCACCGGCAAAGCCATCTTTTCCCGCCTCGCCAGAGAGGAGACCCAGCACCTCCTCACCTTTGAGCGCATGCTGGATGATGAAAAAGGACTCTCCGGCTGGCGGGAGTGGCTGAAGGAGTATCCGGACCATCCCCCCCTGCCGGTCTTTGACGCCAAAGCCGAAAAATCGATCAAGGAGGGGTCCATGGACGAACTCCAGGCCCTGCGCGTGGCGATGAAACAGGAACGCGAAGCCCTGGAGTACTACGGCCGAATTGCGGAGAGCACCGATAACGAAGCCGTCGCCGGTATATTTACCTTCGTGCGCGAGCAGGAGGCCTATCACCACGACCTCCTCCAGGCCGAATATGACTCGATCACCCAGTCGGGATTCTGGTTCGATAACGCCGAATTCCGGATGGATGGCAAATTCTGATCACCGGCCGCCGGGGCGCGCGCCAGGCAACGAAGGACAGATGGACTCCATGGCGGACAAGACCCCTCTCCTCCTTAATCCCTTTCAGCATGATGCAGCGGTGCGCCATTTTCTCGGCCATTTCGGGATCGCGCCCCGGACCCCGGACCGCCCATTTCTCGAAAAGATTCTCGGCAGTTTTGCCCGGCTCCCCTACGAGAATATCAGCAAGATCATCAAGCTGAACCGCCATTTTCTCGAGCTCGAACGCATCCGCCTGCCCGAGGAGGTGATGGAGGGGTACGTGCGCCATAACCTCGGCGGCACCTGCTTTTCCCTCTCCTACTTTCTCCAGAGCATCCTCCTCCAGCTCGGCTTCACCTCCTGGATCTTCATGGCCGATATGGGCACGCGCGCCAACGTCCACTGCGCCCTCATCGTCCAGCTTGAAGGAAGCAGGCTCCTCGCCGACCCCGGCTATCTTCTCAGCCGTGCGATGGAGATCCACCCCGACCATTCGCGCCTCTACGAAACCCCCCATACGGGCGTGGAGATCAAATTCGACCGGGGCCGCGAACGCTACGGCCTCTACACCTTCGACCGGCAGGTAAAAAAACTGCGCTACACCTTCAGTGACCGCGCCACACCTCCGGAGGAGTTCCTGCAGCACTGGCTCGCCTCTTTCTACCAGGGCATGATGCACGGCATCTGCCTTACCCAGCTGCGGCCGGAGGGTTTGATCTACATGCACGACGATTATCTTCAGATCGCCACGCCGGAGGGGCGGCGCAAGCGCCGTCTCAAGGAGGAGTATCCCCGGGTGGTGTCGCAGCTCTTCGCCATCGCCCCGGAATGGATCGAGCGCGCCCAGGTGGCGCTGGCCGAAAATATGGAGATGGAGAAGAGGCACGGGATCTACCGGCCCAAATCCCCGGCCAAGAGCCGGGAGGAGTAACCATGGAACCGGCCGCACCGACACCGGTCAAGCTCATCTGCGGGGTTCTCTACAGCGATGAGGCACGCAGCGGGCGCGCCCTGGAGCTGCTGGCGGAGCGCTACGGCCGCGTCGATTACCGCTCCCCCCTCTTTCCTTTCACCATTACTGAATATTACACCGCCGAGATGGGCGCGCCGATCTGGCGCCTCTTCTGTGCGTTCGAGCCCCTCATCGATCCGGGCTGGCTGGCGCGAATCAAGATCGACTGCAACGCCCTGGAAAGAGAGTTGGCGGCGGACGGCCGCCGCTGCGTCAATCTCGACCCCGGCTATATGGATTACGACAAGGTGGTGCTCGCCTCGGCCAAGTACAAACCTCACAAAATCTACCTCGATCTCGGCATCTACGCCGACGCCACCCTCCATTATGAAAAGGGGCGCTACCATCCCGCGCCCTGCGCCTTTCCCGATTTCAAATCGGGAGAGTACGGCGAAACTTTTCTTGCCATCCGGGCCCGCTACAAGGGCCAACTGCGCAAGGAGCTGGCGGGACGCCATCGGGAGAGCGCGCCGGAATAGAACTGCGGCCGGCCGTTTTGCAGAGCCGCAGGCGGGTGGGAGCAGGCCACGGTGCCGGCAGCCGCTGCGCGCAAAAAATAAAGGGCCTGCACCTGACCGGTGCAGGCCCTTTTACTATCCGGCCCGCGAATGGAAAACGCCCTTGATCAGAGCAGCAGCAGGGCGGGATTCTCCAGTATGGTCTTGAACTCCTTGAGAAAAAGCGCGCCGGTGGCGCCGTCGACGATGCGGTGATCGCAGGAGAGGGTCACCTTCATGCGCTGCCCGATGGCGATGGCGCCCTCCTTGACCACCGGTTTGGCGATGATGGCTCCCACCGCCAGGATCGCCGCCTCGGGGGGATTGATGATGGCGCTGAACTCCTCGATGTCGAACATGCCGAGATTGCTGATGGTGAAAGTGCTGCCGGTATACTCCTCAGGGGTCAGTTTGCGCGCCTTGGCTTTGTCGATCAGCACCCTGGCCTCGGCGGCGATGCGGCCGACGCTCTTGGCGGCGGCGTTGCGCACCACCGGGGTGATGAGGCCATCCTCGAGAGCCACAGCGAGACCGATATCGACCTGGCTGTGCAAGAGGAACCGGTCGCCGCCGAAGGAGCCGTTGACCCGGGGATGCTTCACCAGGGCCAGCGCCGCCGCCTTGACGATCAGATCGTTATAGCTGATCTTGACCTCCTCCTGCGCGGCGTTCAGCTCCGTTCTCAGAGCGACCATCCTCTCCATATCGATCTCCATGGTGAGATAAAAATGGGGCACGGTGGTCTTGCTCTGGGTCATTCTGGTGGCGATGGCGGTGCGCATGGTGTTGAGGGGCTGTTCGCTGTCGGGGCGCGCAGGTTCACCGGAGGGCTGTGCAGCCATCGGCGGCGCAGCCGGGCCGGAAGCCGCCGCCGGCCGGGCCGCCGGCATCGCCGCCAGATCGCGGCTGATGATGCGTCCGCCGGTGCCGCTGCCCTGCACCCGGCGCAGGTCAATCCCCTTCTCCGCGGCCATCTTGCGCGCCAGCGGCGAGGCCTTGATGCGCACGCTGTCGGTGGTGATGATGACGTCATCCGGGGTGATGTCTGGCATCGGGGCGGCGGCTATCGGCTCCTCCGTGTCCTGCCCGGACGGGGTAGCTGCACCGGCCGGCTCGGCGGGGGCTTCAACAGCCTCCGGTCCGGGCCCTGCATCCGCCAGCAGAGCAGCAATATCCTCGCCCTTTTCGCCGATGACCGCCAGCAGTCCGCCGACCGGCACCTTGCCGCCATCGGGGACGACGATCTTGAGCAGGGTGCCGGCATCGAAGGCCTC
>JAKQKF010000261.1 GCA_029560815.1 bacterium | reverse complement strand
CTGGTGCTGAGCCCGATGGAGGGTGTTGAAAAATTCGGGGTTCTCATAGTAGGCGAAATCGATCTCCACCGATTTACGGTGGAGTTTTTCCATGATATTCTCCTGCACCATAGCGGACTGGTGGCTCTGCAGCCAGGAGTGGATGGTGGAGGCGACCACCTGCAGGAAGACGAGTCCCCCCACCAGGGAGGCGATCAGAATAAGCGAACGGGGTGTGGAGGCAAGCGCGCCCTGCTGCAGCGCCGCGGCAACGCCGTCGAGAATCAGCTTGCTGGCATACAAAATACCCAGGGGCAGCACGCTTTGCAGCACCAGCAGCAGAATGCTGATGATGAAGAGAAAGGGCGAGGCGCGCCAGACCATCTCGAGCGAGCGGAGGATGTTGGGCAGCAATTCTTCACGGAACTGCCGGCGGTTCAGTTTGCGCAGGGGTCGCAAGCGGCTGGGAGTCATGATTCTCGGCCTTGAATAGTGAGGGAGACGGAATTATAACCGGACAACGGGGATGGCCGGGGGGATATTCCCGGCGGACGCGGGATCACTGCAGATGCACGGTGAAAGCGAGATTCGCGGTCAGCTCGCGCAGTTTCCACCAGCCGATGTGGGCCTGGAGAAAAGGGGTGGGCTGCAGGCGCAGACCGGCGTTGAAGCATTCAGCGTCATACTCAGCCAAAAGCGTGACGTAACGGTGTGGCGAATATGTGACGCCGCCGAAGAAGCCGACCAGCATCTTGGTGCGGGCGACCAGCCAGTCCGGGCCGTAACCGAGATGGAAGTGGAGCGGCACCCCGCGCAGGGTATCGTGTCTGGAGGCGACCAGATAGAGGGCGCCGAAATGCTGGGCGGTGGCGGTCTCCCATTTCAGCCCCTTGATGGCAAAAAAATCCTGGGTGCCGACCGTCACGGACGGGCGCCACCCCTTCTCGCGCAGCAGACGCACCCGCAGGTAAACCGAGCGGTCGCCAAATCCGCCTCCATAGTGGTCCGGCCGCACGAACATGCCGCCGGCCTCGAGAAAGGGAAGAAAGCCGATGCTCCCCCAGAAAACCGTGCGGCGGTTGGGCCACCAGTCGGCGTACAATATGGGAATACGGCTGATTCCACCAGTGATCTCGCCGTCGTCCGCGATCTCCGCGGAAGGCACCAGCATCAATCCAGTATAGCCGAAGAGGGAAGCGTTCTGGGCAAAAAGAACGCCCGGGCCGAACCCGGGCGTCAACAGAGGGAGGATGCAGATGAAGAATAAAATAGCCATTCGGCGTGTGCGCTGAACAGAGAAGAGTGACTCAACAGCTCCCGCAGGGGCGGCTGCTCCCGCCTTGACAAGGGCGGGAGCAGAAGACCGCACAGCATCAATACCCATTCAGTACACCCTGATTGTGGGTATCCCCGCCGATGATGATGCCCTGATTGTGGGTGTAGGGGATCTTGCGGAAAATCACCACATACTTGGTATAGAGAACATCCTTCACCGTGGCGTCGAGGCGCACAGTCGTGCCCTTGCCGAACTGCCCACCGGTGAACATCGACCAGGCATCGCCGTCGAGGTCAGTGGTATTTTCACCTCTGCTCAGGCTGCCCGGGCCGTCGATGACCTCGAACTTGACCGGGATATAGGGAACCGGATTGCCGAGCGAATCGACCAGGACACCCCAGACCAGGGTTTCGGTTGCGTCGCGGAAATAGCCCCAGAGGTTGGGGTGATTTTCATCATTGCGCAGGCCGAGGAAATCAATATCGGCGTTGGCGGCAAAGCGCACGGGCGGAACCTTGCCGGGGACGGTAAAACCAACCTGAGGCCCGCCGTCGAGGATATCATACCCCTTGTTGTAGATAAAGTTGCGGTCCATGTCGAGGATGACATCGTACTCGCCCGGCCACATTTTGATCGGCTTGATGTCATCCGGCAGGGAGCGGCCGCGGATCCGGGTGACCGGTACGCTGCCGGCGGCGCCGTTCCACATCAGCTGGATCGGCATCTCATAGGTGCCGACAGTGCGCATGTCGACGATCGAATCACCGTCCGCCCAAACATCCTTGTGCGGCGCAACGAAGACATTGACAAACTCGCTGGCCATCCAGGGCTTGACCTGGGAATTGACCTTGACGAAAACCGCCTCGAGCGAGTCGAAAACATCCTTGTGCAGGCCGGTTTCATCGCAGGCGATCTGCTGAATCAGATCGCTCATTGCGCGCGGATTCTGCACGACCAGGCCGGTAAGGGGAATTTCATTGATCATGTCACCGTCGCTGACCACGCCGTAGGGCGCGGCGTCGGCCACCACATCATACTCGCCAGGCAGGGCATTCGCCCAAACCATGGTCGGCGGGAATGCCCCGGCATTATCCGTCATGCGTTCCTCGATCACGCCGGTCACATCCGAATAGCTGTCGCCGGCGGCATAGCTCACCCGGTCCGGGACGACGAGCAAATGCAGAATCTGATGTTTCGGCAGCTTCGATCCTTCCAGATAGACCGGCTGGCCGGTGACCACCGAGGCGGCGACAAAGCGGCCGTCGGCATCTACGACGCGGGCCTGGGCAAAAGGCGGCAGCTCATCACGGATCTGGAAGGGGATACTGTAGATCTTCCATGGACGGTCGATGCCGGGCTGGAGCACGTGGACCACGAGATCGCCGCTGCTTTCGATCTTGGGATCGGAAGGCCGGCGGAAGTTGTAGCTGATGAAATTCCAGATCGGCAGCTTGGTGATCTTGCCGTATTCGTCGGTGATGACCATCAGCCGGCGGATGATCCTTTTATCGCTCATCCGGATGATCTGGATGTCGACCTGCTCGCTGGGGTAGAGATCCTCCATCGAGAAGAGGATGTTTTCATACTGGTAAAAGACGCGGCGGTCCAGCGGATTGATGCTGCTGAACATTGAAGCGTTTTTGGCGATGCTGAACTGGGAGAGCGTCAGTGGATCGCTCACCTGTTCACAGCTGGTAACGAGCACAAAGAGCACCAGTGCCGCCGCCAGGAATGTCGTGATCTTCCATTTCATCTCAATTTCCTCCCTTTTGAATATATTGTGCAACAAGCATTGGCTTTTTCAGCCCCCTAACGCCACCCCGCGACACTCTTCTGTACATGCGCCGGGGTGAGATATTTGACAAATTCCGTCAAGCTGAATCCCGTATCCACAATCAGGCCGGTCTGCAAAATGCCGTCGTATCGCGTCGCCTCGCTGGTGGCCCGGTATCCCCAGGCGTACTGGTTTGGCCAGGTGAAGCGGAACCGATGTGGTTTCATCCGCCGCTGCGTCGGCAGCGGAATGCGGAACTGGACGCCGCCGAAGCGATCGTAATCGGTGATTGCATAGTAAAGAGCGACATCGGTCTCGGAAAAAGTCCGGCGCAGGGTGAAACAGAAGCCCTTGTCGCCGAGCAGATATTTGCTGTAATCGATCCCCACCATCATATCCGTCATGGGCAGATAGTACTGGGCGTAAATCTTCCAGGTCAGGCTGTCCATGGGCGAGTAGTAGAATTTACCCTCACCATGGTAGAAAAAGCCCGTATAGTCGACCTTGAAGCCGGTCAGGATCTTGCGGCCCAGCCAGAATTTAGCCGCTTCGCCCGAGAAACCCCAGCGCTCAGGTAGAAAGATGCCGCCCTGCAGCGCGGCATAGCTGTCATGAGGCAGCCGGAAAAGCTGGCTCAGGCTGGCCCGGGAGAGGCGCGTTCCGCTGTCATAAAGACCGATCTCATCCCAGAAAGGAATATAGGCCTCGACCTGGGCCAGGGTGCCATGCCAGAGGGTGCTGCGCAGCCCGGGGATGAACTCGCCGTAAAACTTGAGGCGGTCATCGTACTGGCCGAGCTGGATCTGATGGCCGATGGAGACATTGGCGTCTATTTTAAGGAACGAGCGATTATTCCACGCTGCAACTGCAGCTTCGGGTTCCGCAGCCGGCTCGCCGACAACGACCGTGCGCGCGAACTCAGGCGCATCGATCTCCCCGGCCATAAAACTGCGGTAGGCATGGCCATCGACAGTGATCTGGCCGCGCGGCACGCCGCGGGTGCAGGGCAGCAGATAAACGCGCTGCCAGGTCGAGTCAACCGCATTGACCAGGCGTAGAACCTCACAGGCAGCCTTGAGGTCGTGGCGGTAGACGCGGTTCTCAAAGGCGATCGCCAGCCCGCTGTCGGCTGCCATGCTGATGCGGAGATTCTCAAAGCCGTGATAGGCCAGGCGCGCGTAGAGATCCTGGAAATCATCCGGACGGGCCTGCTGCGCCAATGCGCAAATGACAAAGAACAGAACAAGGATGCGACGGATCGTCATGGAGGTCCTGACAAGGTTGCTGGAGCGTTTTGGCATGGTGTTACCAGGGGGTTGGGACGGTCATGTTGGCGGGCAAAGGATGCAGAGCAAAGACAGAATAACCGTATGGTCAAGAGATACCTCACCACACTACCCCTAATAACTGAAATTAAATAATAAAACAGTAAAATGCAACTAAATAATTTATTATTCGCCATTAATAACGCCCTGGATCGCCTCCGCCCGCGCGTGCGCGACCATGCAAAAAAACGGTGTCTCCCCGTCCATGCGGCCGGTCTCCAGATACGCGTGCGCCGGGCACCAGAGGCAGAGATTCACAATCGGGCATTTGCGGCAGCCGGCCAGAAACTGCGGATCCTGAGAGCGCATGTCGCGTACGCGCGGCACCAGCTCCTCCCAGGCCTCGCGCAGCGGCACCTCGCGCAGATTGACCGTCGTATCCGGCGCCCAGAGCGACTGGCAGAGGCGGAAAGTGCCGTCATAGCCGACGCTGAAGCTGCCGTTTCCCGCACCGCAGTGGAAAAGATGATCGCAGCCGGTATGGGCAAATGCTTCATTGATCAGATCATCGCAGCCCTTCTGCAGTGCGCCGAAGCGGGCGGTATCGGCCCTTTC
>JAKQKF010000235.1 GCA_029560815.1 bacterium | reverse complement strand
CCATGACAATCCGGTGAAATCGCTGAGCATGGCGCAGGTTGGCGCGATCTTTCGCGGCGAGGTGACCAACTGGAAAGAGGTCGGCGGACCCAACCTGCCCATCTCCCTCTATGGCCGCCAGCCCAACTCCGGCACCTACGTCTTCTTCCAGGAGCACGTCCTCGGCAACAAGGATTACTCGGCTAAAATGAAACAGATGAACGGCAACGCCCAGATCATCGAAGCTGTCAGCAGCGACAAGTCCGGTATCAGCTACGTCGGCGTCGGCTATCTCTTCGATGACAAAGGCGAGGTTCTTCCGGGCATCAAGGTGCTGGATATTTCCACCAGCAACGCCAAACCGGTCAGTCCGCTGGTTAAAGAAAACATCAAATCCGGTAGCTATCCCATCGCCCGGGCCCTCTATCAGTATACCAACGGCAAGCCCAAGGGCAGCGTCAAAGGCTTCATCGCCTTCATTCTCAGCCCCGAAGGTCAGAAGGTAGTCGAAGAGATGGGCTTCTACCCGGTCGCCGGCAAGTACCTCGAGAACAACCAAAAAGCCGGGTTCTGATGCAGAAGCGGCGATTCGTCAGTCGAATCAAGGAGCAGGCCATTGAGAAGTTCTTTCTTCTCAATGGCCTCTTCGCCATCCTGGTGCTGGCGGGCATCTTTTTACTGCTGCTGGCCCAGGCCTGGCCTGCGGTGAAGGAGCTCGGCCTCAAGGCTTTCGCCGCCAGCCGCTGGGAGCCCACCTCACCGGTCAGGGAGAGCCACGGCATCCTCGCCCTCCTGGTCGGGACCATGATGGTTTCCGTTGGCGCGATGCTTCTGGCTGTACCCCTCGGCATCGCCACAGCGGCCTGGCTGGCCGATGTGGCCCACGCCCGTGTCCGCGAGGTGGTCAAACCGGTCATTGAACTGCTCGCGGCCATCCCCTCGGTGGTGGTCGGCTTTCTCGGCCTGGTTGTCCTGAGCCCCTTTCTCGCCCGGCTCTTCAATACCTCCAGCGGCCTCAACGCGGTGAATGGCTCCATTCTGCTCGCTGTCATGGCCTTGCCGACCATCATCAGCATCTCCGAGGATGCGATCACCGCCGTGCCCCAGGAACTCAAGAGCGCCTCCCTCGCCCTGGGCGCAAACAAGTGGCAGACCCTGATACGGGTCACCGTTCCCTCCGCCCTCTCCGGCATCATCGCCGCGGTCATGCTGGGAATGGGCCGGGCCATTGGTGAAACCATGACCGTCCTCATGGTCTGCGGCAACGCAGCCGCCATGCCGCACAGCTATCTCGACCCGGTGCGAACCATGACCGCCACCATTGCCATCGAGCTGGGCGAAACCGTACAGGGCAGCACCCACTACCATTCGCTCTTCGTCATCGCGGCGGTCCTGTTCATAATCACATTCCTCTTCAATCTGATCTCGGATGTTGTGCTCCAGCGTTACCAGAAGGTGATGCGATGAAACGGAATATGCGCAACTTTAAACAGCAGCTCGGCTTTACGCTGCTCCGCCTGGCCGTGGTACTGGTGCTGTTCATTGTTTTCTACATCATATGGGACATTCTTTCCAAGGGCGCCGGCGCCATCAGCTGGGAGTTCATCACAGCCAGGCCGAGAAAAGGGATGAGTGAAGGAGGCATCTGGCCGGCTATCGTCGGCACCTTCTGGGTGAGCATCGTCACCATCCTCTTTTCGGTTCCGGTCGGCATCTTCGCCGCCATCTACCTTAACGAGTATGCCTCCCAGGGACGGCTGGTGCGGCTGGTCCGCCTGGCGATCCGCAATCTCTCGGGTGTGCCTTCCATCGTCCATGGCCTCTTCGGCTTTGCGCTCTTTGTCATGATGATGAATCTCGGCCTCTCCGTGCTCTCCTCCGGCCTCACCCTCGGGCTGTTGACTCTGCCCTGGACGATCACCGCCAGCGAAGAGGCGCTCAAGACTGTGCCCCTTTCCTACCGGGAAGGAGCGCTGGCCCTGGGCGCCACCAGGTGGCAGACGATCCGCACCAATGTTCTGCCCTATGCCATCCCTGGCATGCTGACCGGGACGATCCTTGGACTGGCGCGCGCGGCCGGCGAGACTGCCCCCATCCTCTTCACCGGAGTGGCCTTTTTCTGGCCTCATCTCGACAGCTTTCCCAAAGTGCTGACCAGCCAGTTCATGGCCCTGCCCTATCATCTCTTCATCATGGCCACCCAGCATCACGAGATCGTCAAGGTGCGCCCCCTGGCTTATGGCACCGCTCTGGTTTTGCTGGTGCTTGTGCTCGTTATGAATTTCAGTGCCACCTGGATCCGCTATCGCTTCCGCAAAAAATTCAAGCGCGCCTGACCGGCGCGGCATCGATTCAGATAAGGAAATGCCCATGTCAACCCCGGCAATCTCTGCTGAAAACTTTTCCTTCTACTACGGCTCATTCAAGGCCCTGCAGGACATCAGTCTGACCATCGAGAGAAACCAGGTCACCGCCCTGATCGGACCCTCCGGGTGCGGAAAATCGACTTTCCTGCGTTCGCTTAACCGCATGAACGAAATCATTCCGAACACCCGGGTGGAAGGGCGCATCACTCTCGAAGGCGAGGACATCTACGACCGCGCGGTGGATGTAGTCGATCTGCGCCGCCGCGTCGGCATGGTATTTCAGAAATCAAACCCCTTCCCCAAATCGATCTTTGATAATGTCGCCTACGGTCTGCGCATCAACGGCATCAGCGACAAAGCCCTCATCGAAGCTCGGGTTGAACACAGCCTGAAGGACGCCGCTCTCTGGGATGAGGTTCAGGACCGCCTCAGCAACTCCGCCATGGAGCTCTCCGGAGGACAGCAGCAGCGGCTCTGCATCGCCCGCGCCCTGGCGGTTCAGCCGGAGGTGGTGCTGATGGATGAGCCGGCCT
>JAKQKF010000221.1 GCA_029560815.1 bacterium | reverse complement strand
GGTGAGCCAGGCGAGCAGTTCGCGCGCGATTTCCAGCTTTTTCCCCCGCAGATTAACGTTGATGGAGTAGCCGAGGGGAGAGACCGCCGGCGTCGGCCACAGCCCGGTCTCGTCGATTTTGGGGATGCGCGCGATGCCGATATCAATGCCGTTCTCGATATAGGTGGCCCAGGACCAGCTGCCGTTGATGATCATCGCCGCATAGCCGTCCTTGAAAAGGGCGTTGGCGATCTCATAGTCGCACTCCAGGGGGATGATCTTGTGTACCCGCGCCAGCTCCCAGATCAGCTGCCCCGCCTTGACCACCGCCGGCTGATCGAGGGTGGGCTGGAAATTCTCGTCCATCACCCAGCCCCCGTAACCGCCGATGAAGGGGACGGCAAAAAAGGGCTCGGTATAGTTCCAGACCAGAGGATAATAGTTCTGCTGCCCTTTATGCGCGGCCATGTAACGCTTGCCAAAGGCGATCAGCTCGTTCATGGTCTGCGGCGGTCTGGGGACCAGCTTTTTGTTGTAGACCAGGCAGAGATGGTTGCCGATGCGGTCGGCGATCTGCCAGAGATGGCCGTTCATCCAGGTGTTGGCCGGCAGGGGTGTGGTGAGAAAACTGTCGAGAAAGGCCCGGGAATAGACCTCCTCAAGCGGCTTGATCACCCCGAGTTCCACCAGGGGGCCGATATTGTCGTTGGCTCCCCAGAAAAGGGCCGGGCCGCTGCCGCCCAGGGCGGAGATGATGAAATTGGTGCGGGCGGTCTCCGGGGCGTAAAAGAGCTCGTCAAAAACATAGTCCGGATGGCGGAGGGCGAACTCGGCCAGGGCCTGGCGCAGAATGTCGCTCTCGATCGGACGCATGGAGTGCCAGACCAGGATGCGGTTTTCGCGGTCTGGAGCGCAGCCGGCAAGCAGCCCCAGCACCAGCAGGAGCAGCAGGGCGGCCGCAGCCAACCGCCCTCTTTTATGCACAATCGGACTCATTTCTCATCCACTTTCACTTCAGTGGAGAGATGGCGATACCAGGTGAAATAGAGCCCCACCGAAAGGCCTGCCAGCGCCACCACCAGCCAGGCGAAATTGTCCCAACGCTGCATGACGATCATCATCATGGTGAGAAAAAGGACGATCTGCCAGGGCACGGCAAAAAAGGTGGCGATGATGTCGCGCCGGTTCTCGGCATTGACCTTGGCCAGCACCTGCGCTGGCAGGATAGTACGGATGGGGCCCCAGAAGCCGAAGGGACGGGTCTTTTTATAAAAATTCTCCAGATACTTCTTCTCGGTCGGTTTGGTCAGATAGGTGCCGAGGATGACTCCGGCCAGGGAAATCCCGGCAGCGAAGCAGAAAGAGAAGTATTCCGGCCATTCCGGGAAGAAGAGCTTCTGAATGACGGCGGCAACCATGCCGGCGACGATGCCCCAGGCGAAGCCGTAGCCGTTCATGCGCCACCAGTACCAGCGCGCCAGCATCGGGATGAGCATGCCCGCGCCGATGCTCATGGTGATCCAGCCCCAGATCTCGTTGATGTGCTTGACAAAAAGGGCAAAGAAAAGGCCGATCAGGACGATGATGATCGAAGCCCAGCGGCTCTGGAGCACCAGCTGCCGCGCTGTGGCTTTGGGTTTGAGATAGGCCTGATAGATATCCTTGACCCAATAGGCGGCGCCGGCGTTGACCGTCGAGTCAAAGGTCGACATCGCCGCGGCCATGAGGCCGGCGACAAGGAATCCCTTGATGCCCATGGGCACCATATGGCTGATGACAATCGGCAGCACCCGCTCGGGATCGCTGATGCCCGGGTGTGTGACCCCGTAGCTGACTCCCATGATGGCGATGGCGGCGATGAAGGGCCAGCGGAAGGAGAGCAGGAAGGTCCAGAACAGGGAGAGCAGTCCGCAGTCGCGGTCGTTTTTGGCCGCCATGTAACGCTGCAGCATGTAATTGCCAGTGCCGCCGCTGCCCTCGAGGGTCACCTTGAAGAGATAGAAGAGGATGGCGATGCCGAAAAGGTTGTAGATCGAATAGAGGCTGTCGGCCGGCAGATTGAGCTTCCAGGGCGGCAGGACGCTGGTCCAGGCCTCGCGCGTGGTGGCGAAGGCCTGAAAGGAGCCGTCACGCATCGGCAGGGAGACCGAAAAGGCATCGGGCAGGATGAACTGGGTGACGGCC
>JAKQKF010000219.1 GCA_029560815.1 bacterium | reverse complement strand
ACACGGCTGATCCTCAGGGATGAAAAGGGGGGGGAGGTCCGCCTCCTCGGCGATCAGAAACTGCCTGCCCTGGATGAGTACGCCCTGGGCACTAGCGAGATCTTTACCATCCCCTCCGGTGACGGTTATGACCTCCCTGCGCGCTGGATTCTACCGCCCAACCTCGACATCACCCAAAAATATCCGGTCCTTCTGCAGGTCTACGGCGGGCCCAACACTCCCATCGTGCGCTATGGCTTTCCGATGCTCTCCGATCTCTACACAGCACAAAAGGGCATCATCGTTCTCTATGTGGATCACCGCGGTTCGGGCCTGCTCGGCCGCAAGGGGCAGGATGCCATGCACCGCAACCTTGGCAAGTGGGAGATCCATGACTATATCGCCGCCGTCAAATGGCTGAAGCAGCTCTCTTTCGTCGATTCGACGCAGATCGGCATTACCGGCGGCAGTTATGGCGGCTACATTACCCTGCTGGCGATGACGGCCGGCGCCGACTATTTCACACACGGTGTCGCCGAGTACTCGGTGACCGACTATCGTCTGTATGACAGCATCTACACCGAGCGCTACATGGACACCCCCGAGGAGAACCCCGAGGGTTATGACGCCGGCTCGGTGATGACCCACGCGGACAAGCTCAAGGGCAAGCTCCTCATCACCCACGGCACCATGGATGACAACGTGCACGTGCAGAACATCCTTCAGCTCATCGACAAGCTGCAGGATCTGGACAAGGATTTTTCACTGATGATTTATCCCAACCAGCGCCACGGCATCGGCGGCCCCAAGCGCAAGCATGTCACCCGGCTGGGCTATGAGTTCTTGATGAAGGGTTTTGGCCTGGAGCCGTGACCGCGGCGGCCTGCCGGGTGGGCACCAGAAGCCCTCCCCCGGCTCGTTCCTACCCGGGCTGGCGCGGGCGAAAGGCCACCCGCCCCCGGCTCGTTCCCACCCGGGCTGCCGCGGGCGAAAGGCCACCCTCCCCCGCTCGTTACCACCCGGCCGGTCGAGAACCGGCAGCGGGTAAAATGCCGATATTTCTGTTGCGTATTTTTCGAAATATGGGTATATTAATGGCCATTTTTTGAAAGCGGCAGGCGAAGGTGTAGCTCAGCTGGTAGAGCAGCGGCCTTTTAAGCCGTGGGTCGTGGGTTCGATTCCCGCCACCTTCACAAAAAAAGCCCCGGTATTCAACAGAATACCGGGGCTTTTATTGGAATTTAGCAAATTAAGCAATGACGGCCGTGCATCACTCCGAATAACTTCTCTTTATGACAACCGGCCCCTATGGGCATGGACCAGAACTAGGGTTCCAGGTACCATCCAGGATGCGCCGTATTATAGGCCTGCAGCGCCTTCCAGTTGGCGCCGGACGAAGTGGCGCGGCTGACATTATCCAGATAGACACCGTCGAATCCCATGTCGACAATCCGGTCGATGGAGGAGCGGCCCGCTGGAAAAAGTGAGTGATCATAACCGGGATTTTTGTACGGGCTGCCGCCGCGGACGATAATATCCCGCCACTCGGGATGCCACCAGATCGGGGTGGCTTCATCCGCGTACTGTCCGGAGTACGCCGACCAGAGCAGCCAATTGGGGAGGCC
>JAKQKF010000192.1 GCA_029560815.1 bacterium | reverse complement strand
AACTCCATCGTCGTCTATCCCGAGCCCACAACCGCCTACGCCCCGACGAGGGTCTACGGCACCCACTCCATCGTCGAAAACCTGCTCTATTTCAACACCCGGGATATCGACCTGGGGAGCAGTGCGACCGATTTCCAGCTTGTCAACATCGCCATCCAGATGGATCCCCATTTCGCCGATCCGCAAAACGGCGATTTTCATTATGCCCTCGATTCGCCCGCCATCCTCTTCGACGACGATGGCGCGCCGATCTATCTGGGCGATGACCGCTGGTGGCCGGTGACGACCGGCGTGAACTGCGCCGCGCCGAATAGTCTGCCGGTGGAGTTCTCCCTGGCTCAGAATACGCCCAATCCCTTTAATCCGGCGACGACCATCCACTTCAGCCTCCCCGCCGCGCAGCGGATCACCCTCAGGGTGTACAACATGCTGGGCGAGGAGGTGGCGACCCTGATCGACGGTGCACTGCCCGCCGGCCTCCACAAGGCGCAGTGGAATGCGGCCGGCATGCCCAGCGGCCTCTATCTCTACCGGCTGGCGACGGAGAACCATGCCGCCGTCAAACGCATGATGCTTCTCAAATGAATCAATCCGTTCGGACTGGAAGCGGTGCAGGCTTTTATACGCCGCTTCCAGCCCGGCGGCTTCTTCCGGTTCACGGCTGATTGTAACACCTAGCGAAAAAGGAGTGCGCTCCTGTGAAACCCAGACTGCTTCTATTCCTCTGCATTTTGCCGGGATTCCTCCTCGCCCAGACCACGGGCAAGATCTCCGGCAAGATCATCGATGAAAAAAAGGAACCGGTCATCGGCGCCAACATCATGATCGACGGTACTGCCATGGGCGCAGCCGCCAGCGTCGAGGGCGAGTATTTCATCATCAATATACCGCCCGGCACCTACAACCTCAAGGCCAGCGCTGTCGGCTATGGCCCGAAAAGGGTCGACAAGGTCAAGGTCGAGGCGGGGCTGACCACCAGGGTCAATTTCACCCTGCAGTCCACCATGATCGAGATGCCCGAGGTGGTGATCCAGTACACCCGGCCGGCCGTCCAGAAAGACCTGACCTCCAAGATGCAGGGTCTGGACCTCAGCGACATCGAGCTGATGCCTACCCAGATGTCCATCCGCGACCTCTTCACCAAACAGGCGGGTATCACCCGGGATATCAGCACCACCCCGGTCAACTCCCAGCCGGTCTTCGGCCAGTTCGCGACCATCCCCAACGACGGCCTCCATTTCCGCGGCGGCCGCACCAATGAAACCCTCTATCTCTTCGACGGCATCACCGTCAACGACGGCCTCTGGGGCGGCTACAACCTCGACGTCCTCGGCCAGTACACCCTCCAGTCCCTGCAGACCCTCACCGGCACCTTCGGCCCCCAATATGGCGAGGCCA
>JAKQKF010000191.1 GCA_029560815.1 bacterium | reverse complement strand
CATCTTCGCCGGCAAGGCCGCGCCCGGCTATTTTATGGCCAAACTGATCATCAAGCTGACCACCGCCGTCGCGGAGGTGGTCAATGCCGATCCCGATGTGAACGGCAGGCTCAAGGTGGTCTTCTTCCCCGACTTTAACGTCAAGAACGCCCACTATATCCATCCGGCTGCCGACCTCTCGGAGCAGATTTCGACCGCGGGCAAGGAGGCCTCGGGAACCGGCAACATAAAGTTCGCGCTCAACGGCGCCCTGACCATCGGAACCCTCGACGGTGCCAACGTCGAGATCCGGGAGGAGGTCGGTGAGGAGAACTTTTTTCTTTTCGGCCTCACCGCCGGGGAGGTGCTGGGGATGAAGGCAGCAGGCTACAACCCGGCGGCCTTTTACGACTCGAATCCCCTGCTCCGGCAGGTGATCGATCTCATCCGCAGCGGCCGTTTCTCTCCGGATCAGCCCGATCTTTTCCGTCCCCTGACCGACTGCCTGCTGAACAGGGATGAGTACATGCTTTGTGCGGATTTTGACGCCTATGTCGCTTGCCAGACCAGGGCCGGGGAGGCTTACCATGATCGCGAGGGCTGGACGCGCAGGTCGATCCTCAATACCGCGCGCATGGGCAAATTCTCCTCAGACCGTTCCATTCGCGACTACTGCCGGCAGATCTGGCAAATCACGCCGGCGTCGCCGGCCGGGGCATGAAAAGGCTCCCCGGTGCGAAGGGTTATGGTCCGGCTGCCTTATCCGCTGGAGGCTGTCTCTTTCGGTGCGATGGGCTGTGAAGCTGTCTAGAAATAGAAGAGATACTTCAGTTTGACTACGTTGACCCGGTTAACCATGTGCAGGCGGTTGGGCAGGAGCTGCTCCTCATGGTTATATTCAGCGCTGCGGTCCTGCACCTCATTGAGGGCGAAATAGAGCCAGCTTTTGGGACGGAAGTTGTAGGAAAAGAGGAATCCGCCGATCACCCGTTCGAGGTGGCCGGTGGTGCGAAGGTAGAGATTGTCGACGTAGAGCCGCATGTTCAGGTTATTGACCGGCGTCCAGGAGAGATAGGGGCGCGCGTTGAAGGTGATCTCCTCCACAGCCCCTGCCGGATTTCCCTCAAAAAAGATGTCCACCGAGCTCCCCAGACTGAGTATTCTGGCTGCTTTCCAGTCGATCTCGCCTCCCGCCCAGCCAAAAGAAGCGAGGTAGCCGCGGGAGAAATTGTAGGTGTGTGAATAGCCCCCGTGGAGGTTGCCCTCCCAGACCGGGGAGAGGTTGAACCAGGAGGAGAGGCTCGCCTCGCGGGAATTGTAGAGCACCCCCATGTCCCTGGAGCGGCCGGAGGTGAACTCGATCTCAAAACCCCAGTTTTTGCGGAACTGCATGTTATAGCCCAGTGCGGCCATGAGGTCGGTATAGTCATCGGCCTTTTCATGGTTGAAGAGGCCGCCGCCGTAGACCATGACCTGGCTGACGGCGCCGGTCTGCAGCCGCCAAACCGGCCCGGTTAAAAGAGCGCCGTTCCAGGTGCCGCGCCAGGGGACGAAGCCGACCTCCTGGATGTCGAATTTTTCCCCTACGTAGCGAGAGCGCAGCCCGAGAATCCAGGAGGTTTTAGGCATCCAGAGCCCGACGGAGACGGCATAATCGCCCTCATCGTTCCTGTAGGAGCGGGCGATCTGATAGGAGAGCTGCCAATCCGAGGCACGCAAGGCCCCGTCCAGGTCGACCACCCCGTTGCTCCCCTCGCCGCTGTTTTTCCCCACATAAAGCAGGCCCACCGACGAGTTGCCCATAACCTGCTTCTTGAGCCGTACGGAACTGTAGAACGCCGCGGGTTCGCTGGCGTTGAGGGCGTCCTGCTGGTATTCCCTTTTTCCGGTGGCGGCGATGAAACCACCATACTCCCAGCTGTTGACCCTGCCGAAAGCCTTGCTGCCGACAAGAAGCGGCACCTCGCTGCCGTCGGGCAGTTTGCGGCCAATGCGGCGCGAATAAAAGAGCTCCATCGGAGAGTAGAATCCGCTCTCGCGCTCCTTGCCGGAGGGCATAAAGACCTCATTGCCCTCGGTGAAGAAGGGGCGCCGCTCGGAGTAGTAGGTCTCATAACGCGAAATATTGAATTCAAAGGGATCCGCCTCGATCTGGGCGAAGTCCGGATTGCCGGTGAGCTGGAAGGTGAGGCGTTGGGATGGATTGTAAAAGAGATCGACGCCGGCGTTGGGGGAGAAACTCCAGCCATCGCCGCGTTCCTGTTCGGCTTTAGCCAAGCCGACCGGATAGATTTCGAGATTGAGGCCGTGGACTGCCGGATGATAGTCCGTGAAGAGGAGCCGGCCGAATTTGGAGATGCGCTGGCCTTCAGCCTGATCGTAAGAATTCCAGTAGGTATCCTCCTGCTCCGTGGCGCTCCAGCGGTCAAAGTCGAGGCCCCACTCGTTGAGCCCTTCGCCGTACTGGATGGAGCGGTAGGGGATCTCCATCTCGACCGCCCAGCCCCAGTCGTGGATACGGCTGGCCGAGAACCAGACCCCGTCCCAGCTGTAGTCGCGGTGGCGGGCGTCGTCGAGCAGGCGGCAGTCGGCGCGGCTGCCGCCGGCATTGACCGCGAACTTGTAGGCGGTGCGGCGGTCGCCAAAGGTGTCGAGCATCAGGGAGACGATATCGCCGCTGAAATCGTCATGTTTGCCGGTGTTGCGCTGGATGTGTCCAGGCTCATCCTGGCAGAGGATGAGACAGTAGAGATTTCTATCGTCGGTGAGGAGTTTGGCAATCGTGCGGTGCAGGGGAGGCCGGGCGTAGTAGGGCTGGAGCTGGAAGAAATCGCCGGCTGAATCGGCGTTGGCCCAGGCCGGCTCGATGAAGCCGTCGATGATAATGGGTCCGGAAGCCCTGTGCAGCTCGATGCTCCTGTTTTGGCCCAGCGCCGCAGCGAGGGACAGGGTCAGAACAAGCGGGATGAGGCGCAGGGCGGAGATGGTTTTCATTCGTGCTCTGCTCAGGCCGGCTTGTGTTTGATGAAGGTGCCGGCCCTGAATTCGGCAAAGGCGGTGCGCAGTTCCTCGTCGGTGTTCATGACGATCGGGCCGCGCCAGGCGACGGGCTCCCCGATGGGCTGGCCATGGACAAGAAGGAAGCGCATCCCCTCCTCGCCGGCCTGGATCTGCACAGCCTCGCCGTCATCGGCGAAGACGATGAGCTGGCCGGCGCCGGCGAGCTGGTCCCCCGCAGCGGCGAAAGAGCCGCGGCCGTCGTAGAGGTAGGCGAAGGCGCGGTGCCCGGCCGGGAGGGGGAGGCCGATCCGGGATCCGGGGGCCAGGGTGAGATCGTAATAGCCGATATCGACGACCAGATCTTTCATCGGGCCCTGTGCGCCCGCCAGGCTGCCACTG
>JAKQKF010000190.1 GCA_029560815.1 bacterium | reverse complement strand
GCTCTTCAGCACAAGCGCCGATTCCTGCATAATAGGAGTCTCAATTACCGGCGTATCGGGTCCATGCTGGCTAACCTTGCGGTACCAGCGGTCCATGAGCTGGGCCTCCCGACTTTTAAACTGATTGCCAAGACTGTACAGCGAGATCTCGAACGAATGGTTGGGTACATCGATTTCGAGGATCTGGAAAAAATAGTGATCATAGGCGACGTGGATGAAGGGATGGTCGATATTCTGGAACTCGCCCCAGTTATCGGTGGCGCCACCCCCGCCGCCGGCGCAGACGATGCGGAAATCCCCATCAAGCATCGGGGATTCGATCGTCCCGCGTTCGAAGGCATGGGTATGACCGTAGGTAAGCTGCTGCACCTTGGTATATTTCCTGATGACCGGAATAAGCTCCTTGCGGATAAAGTTGGAGCCCGCATCGTTGGTCACCCCCTCCACCCACAGTTCAGACCAGGGCAGATGGTGAAAAAAGATAAAGACGAAATCAATGGCGGGGTCCTGCTCCGCCTTTTGCAAGCGGCCGTCAAGGAGGGCCTTTTGCAGGGCCCCCGCGGCGGAGACGATATTGGTATTGAGACCGATGAAGAGGGTGTTGCCGGCCCTAAGCTCCCACATCCGTTCTGCATAGGCGCTTGGCGGGGCGAGAAGGGAGTGATCGTCGTATTTCATATACTGATAATAATAGGGGCTCTCCCCTTCATGGTTGCCGGTGACGGTCATGGTAGGAACCGAGGCCGAAAGCTGCGCCATGGGCCGAAAATACTGGTCGGTATACTGGTTGATTACTCCGCCGCTGACGACCAGATCCCCGGAATGAAAGACCAGGTTGAGCTGGTTGTGCAGATCCTCACCGTAGAGCACCCCGATTTTGGCCCTGGCTGCGCGTACGACCCGGTTGACCATGGTCGAATCGCCGGAATGAGTATCGCTGAGCAGCAGCATGCGCAGCTTGCCGGTCTTGGCTGGTTCGGGCAGGGTACTGAATTGGCAGATCGGGGAGGAGCCATCGCCGCTGACCACCCGATAAAAGTACTCCCTGCCGGGCTGGAGCCCCGCAAGCCTGGCCGCATGCCAGCGGTAGGGCCCGCTCAGCTGCTCCTGGCTGGCGGCAGCGCTCTCTCCCAGTGCGGGGGAGAGTCCGTACTCCACCCGTGAAGGAACGGCTGAGCTGTCGTGCCAGCAGACCTGGATAGAGGTGGGGGTGGGCGCCTGCAGGTATGGAATCCGTGTCATCAGATCATAATGGAAGGTGTGGCCGAATCCACCCAGCAGCTTGACCTCGACGGCCGTGAGGGGGCGATCCCAGATGGCCACCTCGGCGCAGTCGATGGGTCCATCCTCGCCGTTCTCGTCGGCGAAAAGGAGCAGTGGATTCTCGATGGAAAAACGCCCATCCCGGATTTGCGTGGCTCCACTGAAGAACGGCACACCGTCCAGATAGAACTGAAAAAAGGAGCCGTTTTTCACAGAGA
>JAKQKF010000185.1 GCA_029560815.1 bacterium | reverse complement strand
TAGTAGGCGTGGTCGCCGGGCTCCTCCGAATCGAGGAGGAGGATGAGATCGTGGTCGTCGTCGAAGGCGAGCATGTGGCCGTAGCCGCCGGTGACGAGGATGCCGAGGGCGGGGCGCTCCCGGCCCGAGTGGGTTCCTTTTTCGTCCACCCGCTGCTTGCAGGTGTCGTAGAGCAGGCGGATGAAATTGTCGGAGAAGTAGATAAACTCGTCGGCGATCTCGGCGGCCGGAGCGCTGCCGAAGAGCATCTTGCAGCAGCGGAAAAACTCGAAATCGTGCCAGCCGGCGATCCCCTCCAGCCGCTCCTTGTACTGCGGGGTGCGCATGATTTCGGCCAGGAGGCCTTTGCCGAATACCTGCAGCCGCTCGGGGCTGTCGAGCATCTTGTAGACCGCCGGGTGGCGGGCGAGCACCCGGTCGGTGATGCGTTTGAGGTAGCGCGACGAGGCGAAGTGGAGGCTGGCGAGGTAGCTGAGGCGGTCGCGCGCCGGCACCACCCGGCTGTCCCAGAGTTCGCCGGCGATGAGTTCCTGGAAGCGGCGCTGCTCGGGCTCGGTGAGGCTGCCGAGGAACTTGTGCACCTCGTGGGGGACGTCGCGGAAGACGGTGCCGAAGCGCTGGACGATCTCGGTGCCGATGGTGCGCTCGAAGAAGAGCTCGACCAGGCGGCGGTGCAGGGGCCTGCCCTCGGGATGATCGTAGATGAGGTTGAGGAAGGAGAAGAGGGCGATGAAAGAGTTCCAGCCCCAGTCCATGAAACGGACGAGCAGGATTTCGGTCTGCGCGGGGTTGGCGGTGAGATCGTGGACGAGGCGGTCGAGGACGAGGTGGTCCTTGCGGCTGAGGACGGCGATGATGTCATCCCAGAAGCGGGTGCCGCGGAAGAAGCGGGCCTCGTCGAGAAAGCGCACGGCGAGGTTGCCGACGCGGGTCTCGCCCTGGCGGGTGACCTTGCGGCGGTGCATGATGCGGCCGAAGGTGGTGATGGTGGCGAGGTGGTCGATGACGTCGGGCAAAAGTTCGCGGATGGTCCACTTGGCGAGGCGGGCCTTGGCGTAATAGTCGGTGATGAAGAAATCGAGGGCGCCGGCCGAGCCGATGGTCTGGTAGCCCATATAGCCGGCGACGATGGCGAGGTTGTCGCGCGTCGCCGGGTCGTTGATATAGATCTCCTCCTCCTGGCTGACGAGGAGGTGGTAGAGGAAGCGAAAGACCTCGAGGTAGGTGAGGCTGACGTCGAGTTTGGCGTATTGCGGAAGGCGGCGCTTGTCGGTGTTTCTGAGGGCGTCGAGCAGGGCCCAGGCGTTGACCTGGCGGAGGTTAAAGATGGTCTTGGCGGCGAAGAGGCTGGCCTTGATCATGCGCAGGCCGTCGAGTTTGGGGTCGAGGCGGTCGTCGGCGAAGGATTTGAGCATGAAGGAGCGGATCTCGCCGGTGATGCCGCGCAGGTAGCCCTCGTGGAACTTGTGCATTTCGGGCCGGTCAGGCTGGAAGTAGTAGCGGCTGGTGACCTGGCGGAGGAAGGTGCTGAAGAGGGCGCGGCTGCCGAGGATGCGGGCGGAGCCGAGCATCTCGTTGATGATGACAAAGTCGTGGATCTCGCTGTCGAGCAGGGCCTGATAGTCGGCGATCGAGGCGGAGAAGGAGGCCTCGCGGCAGACGTTCTCGGAGAGGTGGTAGTGGGTGACGATGACCTTGCGCAGCATCTCGCCGTTAAGGCGGGCGATGGCGCTGGTGAGCAGTTCGCGCTGTTCGGGGCCGCTGTCGACGACGCCGACATCGATGTCATCCTGATCGGAGCGGGTGCCGACGCCCATGAAGACGAACTCGCCGGGATAGTGCTCCGGGAGGTGGATTCTGAGCAGTTCGGTCATATAGCCGGCGGTGAGATGGCGCACTTCGTGGCCGACGTGGAGCATGAAGGTGCGAAAGACCGCGAGGCGGGTCTCGGTGCGGGCGACGTCGAGGCGGAGGGTGTCGAGGGCGTCGAGGTTGAGCTGGAGGAAGTGGAGGGCGAAGAAGCAGCCGAGGTCGGCGAGTTTTTCCTCGTGGGTGCGGCCGATGGAGGCGATGAGCTGCATCTCGGCGCGATAGTCGAAGGGGCGCTGCCAGAGGTGGATGGTCTCGCAGAGGCGGCACTGTTCGAGGCGGCTGATGAGGCCGTCGTAGCTTTTATCGATGACGTGGAGGTACTTGCGGTAGTGGTTGCCGAGTACCTGGGCCCGCCGCCTGAGGCGGGTGAGCTGATCGTCCATGGTTTCTCCGGTTACGCCCCGCCGCCACCCCTAAAAAATTAAATTTCTCACGGAGGCACGGAGACACAAAGCCCCACACCACTGCCCAAGGAGATTAATTTTCCAGAAAACCCCCGCCACAGCCCAAAAATTTATCTCTCACGGAGCACAAAGACACCAAGCCCCATACCACTGCCCAGGAGGGTTGTATGCCAGCCGAGCAATTTTTCTCCGCTTATGCTTCACCTGGATCGAGTTCCAGGACAGAGCGGGAGATGGTCTCCTTGACTCGCTCCCAGGTGGCGTCCATCAACATCAGTGGCATCGGCTGATCATCAGCATCCGCAAAATAAGAGAGGGAACGAAGCAGGTGATAGCGATTGCTCCAGTCGATGCCATATTTTTCCTGATGTTTCTGCAAAAGCTCCGGCAGCGTGATCTGGCGCAGGATAAAATAGAGATCGATAAAATCTTTTTTATCTCCCCTTCCGGAGATGGCCTCCAGTTTCATCAGCGCAATATCGAGAATGGAAGCTATCCGCAGCTTGCCTGATGCAATACACTGCCAAGCCGGGTGAGGGTAATAAAAAAAGGAGAGTTTTACTCCGGCGAGTTCGCAGTGCAGAGTTCCCGCAGCTTCATTGAGACGTTTTAAACGGCCCAGTTGCAAAAGCCGGCCGGCCAGCAATCGGCTATCAAATTCCTTTTCCGAAAAAAAATCAAAATCTGCAGATTGACGATGGCCCAGCTGCAAGGCCAAAGCGGTTCCTCCAGCGAGATAAAAGGGAGTCAGCCACTCCACTGGCTCAAGCCGTGCAAGCAGTTTCCGCTGCGCCAGGGGCAATATATTAGTGATCAGTTCTGGAGTCAAGCCACATCCGCCAGTAATTTCGGGTTTTAGGGTCAAGATTCCTCGCCGAAGAGACGATCTCCTTCAATACATCTGCGGGGACAGTAGCCAGCAGCCAGCGCACAGCGAGACTGTCGCCGTAGACCAGAATCCGTTCAGTAATAAAACGTCTGTGAACAAGGGGATCCAGACTGGCAAAATCGCAATCCCAGAAACAGGATTTTAGTGTCTCCGGAAGCATTTTTTCTCTACGCTCCATTCTCATACCGCCTGGTTGTGAGCGGCGGGTTGTCCTGCATACCGTGAAATTACAATATTGCCGTCAATTAGTCAAAGCCAATTGAGAGGCGAGGGCGCGAAAAATACGGCCTCGCGCTGTGCAGCAGAAGCGCAGGGCCCCACACCCCAAAGAAATACAAATGGCTGTCAATAGCTCGCGGAGAGCATCTTCCAGGCGACCGGGTCGAGCTGGATCAGCGTCCGGATGTGCGTCTGCAGCCCGGCTGGCTCAGCAAGGATATAGAGAGCAGCCAGGAGTTCGCGCGCCCGGCGCAGTTCGCGCAGGGCGGGGAGCCAGCGCCGATCCTCCGTCAGCAAGTCCATCAGCTCAAGCGCGCGCTCCAGGCAGTTCCGGTATTCACGGGGATCATCGGTGAGATGGTCCGCCCGGTTCAGCTCGTTGGCCACCATGAGCAGCTGCTGATGTTTTGGAAAAGAGCCAAAACGCTGCGGAAGGGTCGTGTGCCAGCGGCTCATTTTTTCTCCCCGTTGACCTCTTCGCCGGGGGCAAGGAGCAGCTTTTCAACCAGGCCGACGATTTTTCCGCGAATGACCGGACTCAGAACCTCCATGCTGGCATTATCGTCGGCAGGGCGGATATTGACAAAACTGGTGAATTCGACGCGCTGATCGGGCGTCTTCCAGGGATAAAAATTGCCTCCCCAGAGATCGCTCTGGCGGCTGCCCTGCGCGAGCAGCAAGGCCTCGGCGTCGGCGTGCAGTTCTCCTCCCGCCGCCAGGATTTCTTCTTCGATATCAGCGACAAATTTTACCATGGTTTCATAATGAGCCGCACAAAGTTCTTCCAGCTCGCGCGGAGATATTTTCTCCGTAACTATCCGGATCATGGGTATTCCTCTTGTCTGCCGCCCGGTCAGGAGCGGCGATCTATCCTGTGTACCGTGAAATTACGATATTGGTGTCAATTAGTCAACGCTTTAATTGGAGGGGAGGGCACGAAGCCCCGCCGCCACACCCCAATAAAAATTAAATTTCTCACGGAGGCACAAAGACACCAAGCCCTGCACCTCCCCAAAGATAATAATTATCCGCGCGCAGAGACGCAGAGCACCCAGCCGCCACCCCCAAAAAATTAAAATAACTCTCACGGAGGCACAAAGGCACCAAGCCCCGCCACCTCCCCAAGATAAAAATTATCCGCGCGCAGAGAAGCAGAGGCGCAGAGATAAACAAAACTCTCTG
>JAKQKF010000171.1 GCA_029560815.1 bacterium | reverse complement strand
CCGGCAGATAAGAAGCGGTGAGGGGGCCGGATATGGCTCGGCGCTCTGAAAATGGGGAAATGGCTGGGTATCCGACGTTTGACAGAGGATGATTTCCTCGGTTTTTTGCCCCCCAGCAAAATCAAATTCCCTATCAACCTCTAAGGAGGATCTCTTCCTTGCCATCTGTGATCAGCTCGTTGCGGAGATGGCGGAAATCGCCCGCAGAACGCTCATCGAGAGCGAGGGAGAAGGGCGTCAGCGCCTGACGGCCTACGCCGGAACCATGATTCATTATTCCCGCGACAACGTCAAGTTGATCACCCTGGTCATGCACCGGATCCATCAAATCGATCGCGAGAAAATAAAGCCTTATCTGGCCCGATTTTCTTCGGTCATGAGAAATATCTGGCACACCATCAGTATACCAGTGCGTATGGAGCAGGAGCAGCAGGGTGGCTGCGCATACGATCCTCTGAAACTGGCCATTCTCTTCGATGGGCTGGTGCGCACCTATAACATGAGCCGGTTCGGACCGTTGCAGTCAATGCCCGAGGAAGAGATCGACCAGGCCGCCAACATGATCACAACCATTTTTTTTGATGGAATCGGAAAACCCAATAAAGGATAAACCCCGCCATGTTCAGGATTCGCGTAACACCCATTCTCATCCTCGCCCTTTTCATGAACCGCAGTCAGGCGATACAGGCAGAGCCGCTCCCGGCCGCTCAGGACCCTCTGGTGCTGACCATGGACACAGCCATCACCATGGCCTTGCGGCAGAACCGCGACCTGATGATCGCCGGTGAAGAACGCGTCAAAGCGAACGCACAGGTCGGCGAGGCCAAATCAGGGGCCTTTCCCCAGCTCACCGCCTCCGGGCAGTACATGCGCTATATCAAGAAACAGGTGATGTTTCTGCCCCCCGGCAATGCCATCAATCCGACCGACAAGACCCTGCTCTTCGAGATCGGCTCCAACAATGCCTATTCCGGCGCGGTGCAGCTCTCGCAAGCCCTTTACAGCCGCAAGGTGGGGGTCGCCCTGCAGATCGCCAAAACCTACCGCGAGTTGGCCAAGGAATCGTATACAGCCGCCCAGCAGGCGGTCATCCGCGATACCCGCAAGGCCTATTATCAGATCCTGCTGGCTAAAAAGCTGGTTGAGGCAAATCGTCAGGGGCTGGAGGTCATCCAGGGCAACTATAAAAATGTCCAGGCGCAGTATCGCGTCGGCGCCGCGGCCGAGTACGACCTCCTGCGTGCCGAGGTGCAGCTGGCCAACACCGAGCCCTTGGTGATCTCTGCGGAAAACGGTTATCAGCTGGCGGTCAATGCGCTCAAAAATCTGCTGGCGATTCCTCTTGATCAGCCCCTGGTCATCGAAGGAGATCTGATCTATGAAGAGCTGCCCGAGGAGGTCGCGCAACAGGCCGAGGCTCAAGCGCTGGCGACCAATCCAGCCATCAAGCAACTGAGCTTGCAGGAGCGGATGCTGGATCGCAACATCTCTATCGAGAAGGCGGGCAACTTTCCAACTCTCTATGCGATGGGCAGCTATCTCTGGCAGTCGCAGGACAATACCTTCAAGTTCGGCAATTACAACTGGGCCAACACGATCAATGCCGGTGTTTCGCTCTCCTACCCCCTTTTTGACGGCTTCCGCACCCGGAACCGGGTGCAACAGGCCAAGGTGGACCGCAACAAGGTGCGTTTCACCCGGTTAAAGATGGAGGAAGGGCTGCGGGTGCAGATACAGGCCGGCTCGCTGCGCATGGCCGAAGCCCGCAAACGGATGAGCGGTCAGGAGAAGAACATCGAGCAGGCGCAAAAGGCGGTGCGCATCGCCCAGACCCGCTTTCAGAGCGGCGTCGGCACCCAGTTGGAGCTGCTCGACGCCCAGGTGGCGATGACCCGCAGTCAGACTAATTATGCCCAGGCACTGTATGATTATCTGGTCAGTAAGACCGAGTGGGAATTTGCCACCGGCACCAGCCGTTGATCTGTTCATTCACAGAACTCAAGTGGAGTTAAAACGATGAAAAAAACATCTCTATTTAAAAGTGGATTGATTTCTGTTCTGGCCTTTTCAGCCCTAACACTGCTGGGGGGGTGCGGCAAGGCGGACGAGCAAGCCGTGGCTAAAGCCGTGGGCAGCGGCGCCGAGGTCGTAGCGGTGGAGACCGCCCGGGTTGAACGGCAGGCGCTGGCGGTGACCAAGAGCTACACCGGGTCGCTCGAAGGCGAGGCCCAGGCAAATATCGTCGCCAAGATATCAGAGCGAGTCACCGCCATTCACGGCAGCGTCGGTCAGTCGGTGCACAAGGGCCGAACCGTCATCGCGCTGGACAAGAGCGGCGCCACCTCGCAATATCTTCAAGCTGAAGCCAATTACAAGAATGCGGAAAAGAATCTCGAACGGATGAAGACGCTGCTGGATGAAGGGGCGATTTCTCAGCAGTTGCTCGACGCTACGCAGACGGCCTTTGACGTCGCCAGAGCCAATTTCGAGGCGGCGCGCAGTGCGGTCGAACTGGTCTCCCCCATCTCTGGGGTGATCACCGCTCTTAATGTCAACCTGGGCGACCTCTCGCAACCGGGTGCAGTGTTGGCAACAGTGGCCGACATCCGCCGTATGAAGGTCATTTTCAGCATCAATGAGGCCGATGTCATGCAGATCAGCCAGGGCCAGAACGTCGAAATCCGGTCCGAGGGCGGACCAGAGGGACGGGTCCAGGGCAGAATCGTGCAGATCTCGCGCTCGGCCGATATGCGCTCGCGCTCCTTTGAGATCAAGGCCCTGTTCCCCAACACGTCGGATCAATGGTATCGCCCCGGGATGTTCTGCAAGGTGGCCTTGACGATCGCGCCGCGCAGCAACGCCCTGGTCGTCCCGGCCGCCGCGATTCTCAGTGATGGCCTGACCAGCAAGGTGTACAAGGTGGTTGGAGGCCGCGCCATTCCGCAGCCCGTTGTGACCGGCATCTCGGACGGCGCCCGGGTGGAGATTCTCCAGGGGGTGATCGACCAGGAGATAATCGTGACCACCGGCGCAACCAATCTGCGCGACAGCAGCCTGGTGAAGGTCGTCACAAGCCTGCAATGACGCATTCACCGCGATTCGAGAAACGTATCCAGCGCAGCGTGGTTTGACTAGTGGGAAGGGATGCTGCATCTGGTTAACGACAAGTCGGCCATCTGTTGAAGCCGAAAGGGCGCAATGGTCGCGAAGCTTCACAGAACCTTGTCTTTTAATCCCTTCCTTAAAAAGCTCGACATTGAAATTTATCAGCAAATGGCACGAATTCCGCAGATAGAAATCTCCCAAGGAATTTGCCGACAAGGAGTAGACCTTTCCATGAAATTAGCCGATGTCTCCATTGAGCGCCCGGTCTTTGCAACCATGATGATCCTGGCGCTGCTTGTGCTGGGCCTCTTTTCGTACATGAAACTCAATATCGATCAGTTCCCGGATGTCGACTTTCCCTATGTGACCGCCACGACCGTTTTACCCGGGGCTGGCCCGGAACAGATTGAGACCGATGTCACCAAAAAGATCGAGGACGCCGTCAACACCATCGGCGGGCTCGATCATATCCAGTCGATCTCGCAGGAGAACGTCTCGATCGTCATCATCCAGTTCAAGCTGGAGGTGGACGGCAAACAGGCGGCCCAGGAGGTGCGCGAAAAGATCGCGGCCATCCGCGCTGAACTGCCGGACGATATTGAAGAGCCGGTCATCCAGCGACTGGATCCGGCGAGCACGCCGATCTATACCCTTGCGCTCTCAGGGAGCCTGGGCGACAAGGAGCTCACCACCTTTGCCAAGGATGTAGTCAAGAAACGGCTCGAAAACGTGCCCGGGGTCGGCCGCGTCGATCTGGTCGGCGGCGCCGAGCGCGAGATCGAAATTCAGGTGGATGCCAGCCGTCTGCAGGCCTACAACCTCTCGATCCAGGAGGTGGTGCAGGCCATTGCGGCGGCTAATGTGGAGGTGCCGGCGGGCAATCTGGTTCAGGGGGAACGCCAGATCCTTTTGCGCACCACGGGTAAATACACCGATGTCGCCGATTTTGACAAGGTCATCGTCGCCTCACCCGGCGGCAAGCCCGTCTACCTCAGCGAGATCGCCACGGTGGTGGACGGGGTCAAGGAGCGCACCAGTCTCTCGCGCGTTGACGGCAACGCGGCGGTGGTCCTGAGTATTCTCAAGCAGTCGGGGAGCAACACCGTGCGGGTGGCGGACGGCGTGACCGCCCAGATCGGCGCCATCCGCAAGGAACTGCCGCCGCACATTCAGCTGGCCACGGTGCGCGACAACAGCACCTTCATCCGCGATTCGGTGCGAGATGTTCTTTTTGATATCATCTACGGCGGTTTACTAGCGGTGATCGTAGTCTATCTCTTTTTGGCCAATCATCGGCCCACCCTGATCAGCGCCATCGCCCTGCCGACCTCGATCATCGCCAGCTTTATCATCATGTTCGCGCTCAAATTCACCCTGAATATCCTCACCCTGCTGGCCCTTTCGCTGGCGGTGGGGTTGCTGATCGACGATGCGATCGTGGTCATCGAGAATATTTACCGACATCTGATGAAGGGTGAGAGCGCGAGAGAGGCGGCGCGCAAGGCGACCGGCGAGATCGGTCTGGCGGTCATGGCCACCACCTTCACCATCGTCGCGGTCTTTGTGCCGGTGGCCTTTATGCCCGGCATCGCCGGCCGAGTTTTTTACCAGTTTGGCATCACCATCTCGGCGGCCGTGCTGGTCTCGCTCTTTGTCGCGTTCACCCTGACGCCGATGCTCTCCTCGCGCTGGCTGCGCGAGGAGGATGAAGAGCTGACCAATACCGGCTCGCCGCTGCGCCGCGGGCTCTACTGGTTCAACCATTTCTTCGAGGTTCTGAGCGAAAAATACAAAAAGGCGATCGAATGGTCGCTGCTTCACCGCAAGACCATGGTCTTCGGCGCCATGGCGACCTTCTTTTTCAGCCTCTTCCTCATCCGCTTCCTCGCCACGGCCTTTATGCCCAGCTTTGATATGAGCCAGATGACGGTGACGGTCACCGCTGCGCCCGGCAGCTCACTCGAGCAGACCAACCGCATCTGCAACAGGATCGAGGATGCCCTGCACCAACGGCCCGAGGTGACGATGGTGCTGACGACCATCGGCGCCGGCACCGATCCGGTGACCAAGGGCAGTGTCTTCGCTAACCTGGTCAAGAAGGACAAGCGCGACAAGGGGGTGGAGCAGATCATCGGCGAACTGCGCAGCGAGCTGCAGACCATCCCCGGCGCCAACATCGGCTTCACGGTCCAGCAGGGCATGGGCGGCAACCAGAAGCCGATGATCATGAGCGTGCGCGGTGAGAACCTCGGTGTTCTCAAGCGGCTGGCCGACCAGATCAAGAAGTTCACCCTGCGAGAACTCGTGGGCGAGCAGGGTGAACTTCTTGATCTGCTCGACGCGTCCCAGGTCCTTCTGCCGCTGGTCGATGATCTTTTTAAAATGCTCGACCACTTCGGGTTTTCCGACCAGCTCCTCGCGGGACGACCAGCCGAGTCCCTTTTTAAGCGCCCAGGCCTCAAGCGAAGAGAACGACGGCACCACGAGGGCGGTCAGGTAGTTGCGGGCGTCGCCGATAATCGCGATGTACTCGATGAAAAAGTCCTCGGTCATGAGCGATTCTATGAGCTGCGGGGCGATGTTCTTCCCGCCGGAGGTGATGATGAGGTCCTTGATCCTGTCGGTGATGTACAGGTACCCGTCCTCGTCGAAGCGCCCGATGTCCCCGGTCCTGAACCACCCGTCCTCGGTGAAGGCCTCGGCGGTCTGCTTCGGCTTGTTGAAGTATCCCTGTACGATGTTGGGGCCCCTGGCCTGGATCTCGCCCGTTTCCGGATCGATCCGTATGTCCACCAGCGGCACCACGGGGCCGCAGCTTCCGAACTTGAAGCAGGAAGGCCCGTTCATGGCGAGCACCGGCGCGGTCTCCGTGAGGCCGTAGCCGAC
>JAKQKF010000152.1 GCA_029560815.1 bacterium | reverse complement strand
ATCCGGTCCTGCGCGCCACCATCGCCAAAATCGCCACCCTGCGCCAGGTGGCGGAGGTCGGCGGTCTGCCTCTGGCCGAAGTGATCAACACCCTGCGCGCGGCGGTCGGCCAGATGTGCGGCAATTATGGCGGGCCCGCCGAATCTGACGATCGGCCCGCCTGGTTCGCGGTGGAGAGGATCGCCCGGCGTCTGGACGCCCGACCGCTGCTGGCGGCCGGCGAGCATCCCCTGACGCAGGTGGTGAGCGAGAGTCAGCAGCTGCAGCCGGGCGAAATCTACGAACTCACCACCCCCTTTCTGCCCGCACCGCTGATCGATGCGGTCAAAAAGAAGGGTTTTGCCGCCTGGAGCCTGCAGGAGCAGGCCGATCTCTACCGCAGTTATTTCTGCAAGGAGTAATAAGGGAAAACCGAACGAAAGGGCGGCCGCGATGGCCGGAGGGAAAAACGATGAATTCCGACAACCATGAAGCGGCGGAGTTTTACCGCGGCCTGGCCGCCAGCTACGACGGCATGACCCGTTTCGCCGAGCGGCTGCCCGGCGAGCGGGCGCTGCTGGCCGAATGGAGGACGCGCCACGGTTTCACCCGTCCCCTCGATGCGGCCTGCGGGACCGGGCTGCATGCGGTCGCCCTGGCGCAGCTGGGCCTCGAGGTGACCGGGGCCGATCTCTCGCCGGAGATGCTCGCCGGGGCGCGCGCTCATGCCGCGGCCGAGGGGGTCGAGGTCACCTGGGTGGAAGCGGCGATGGAGCGGCTGCCCGCGCATGTGCAGGGGCCCTTCGATGCCCTCTTCTGCCTGGGCAACTCTCTGCCCCACCTCCTGGATGAGGAGGCGCTGGCGGCCGCCCTGGCGGGATTTCACCAGCTGCTCGTCCCCGGCGGCCTGCTGCTGCTTCAGCTGGTCAACTACGAGGCGGTCCTGGCCGGGCAGCGCCGCATCCTCGCCCTCAACCGCGACGGCGAGCGTGAGTTCATCCGCTTTTACGATTTCGGCGAATCCCTGCTGGGCTTCAACATCCTCGAGATTGACTGGTCCCAGCAGCCACCCCGCCACCGCCTGCAGACCACTCCCCTCCGCCCCTGGCGCCACGCCGAGGTCGAGCGGGCGGTAGAAGAAGCCGGATTTGGCAACATCGACATTTTTGGCGATCTGCGCCGGGGAGAGTATGCGACGGCGAAATCACCAAATCTGGTGGTGACGGCGATCAGATAGCGCCGGGGCTGCCAGCAGGGCGCATCCGGGATGAAAAAAGCCGGTGCAGATAAATTCTGCACCGGCTTTTTTTTCGGATCTGCCTCGCACGGATCAGGCGCCCGGGGCGGTCTGCGGCCTGCGGAAAAGATGGTGGAGGACGAGGGACCAGAAAAAGCCCCCGGCCACCTTGGCGAGGAACTGTCCTGCGATGATGGCGGGCATGACCGCGCCGAAGGCCAGGGTCGGGAAGAGCAGGCTGTCGATGAGGGCGCTGGGGATGTTGCTGCCGTTGACCTTGACCAGCCAGAGGCGGTCGCGCAGGAGGTGGTAGCTGAGGGCGTCGACAGCCCCGGCCGCAGCAAAAGCGGCAAATGAGGCGACGGCAACGGCGGCGGCCTCCCGGTTGATGAGCCAGGAGATGAGGCTGCCGGCGAAGATGAGCAGGGTCATCTTGGGCAGCAGCGAGCGCTTGCGCCAGGCCTCATGC
>JAKQKF010000142.1 GCA_029560815.1 bacterium | reverse complement strand
TTTTATGTAATGGATCGAGCATATCTGGATTTTCAGAGGTTGCATCAACTTCACCTTGAACTGGCATATTTCATTATACGAGCAAAAACGAATCTCCAGTTTACGCGTATGTATTCACGGCCTGTCGACAAAGCCGTTGGTCTACAGGTGGATCAGACAATCAAACTCAAGGGATTCTATCCCTCTAAATTCTATCCAGAGAAAATCAGGCGAATCAAATTTTACGACATCGAAAAAGATAAACACCTGACTTTTTTAACAAATAACTTTTTGATACCAGCCCTGGCCGTGGCGAAAGCTTACAAACTGAGATGGCAGATCGAGCTATTCTTTAAATGGATAAAGCAGCACCTTCGGATCAAATCATTTTTTGGAACCTCTGAAAATGCCGTTAAGACACAAATTTGGATCGCGGTCTGTGTCTATATTCTTGTAGCCATAGTAAAAAAGCGACTCAATTTGTCAGCAAGCCTCTACACAATTCTACAAATATTGAGTGTTAGCGCCTTTGAGAAAACTGATATAATACAATTGTTTAACAACACACTCTCTCAAACCGACACTCGGCTTGACAGTAATCAATTAAATTTATTCGACTAATACCCGGACACTACTGATAAAATAATAGTATGGATTAACACCGAAAACAAACCAGAATTTTTATAAAACCGGAACACTACTGAGTACAGATAATGCGGAAGAATGCGGAATTTTTTCCTGACCGGCTGCGGAGAGTGAACGCCAGCCGGGGTATACCCTCAGCCTTGCCCCGGTAAATGCGAAAGCGCCGCTCCTGCTGATGAGCAGGAGCGGCGCCGGCACCGGATTACTTGGCGAGAAGCAGTTTCCTGGTCAGGACCTGATTCCCGGTGCGCAGGCGGTAATAATAGATGCCCGTGGGCACCGCCATGCCCGCCTCGTCGCGGGCATCCCAGATCAGGCTGTGAACACCCGCAGAGCTGGCGCCGCGGACCAGGGTGCGGACCACTTGCCCCTGCAGGTTGTAGATGGTGAGCGCCACATCCGCCGCGGCCGGCAGCTCAAAGCTGATGGTCGTCACCGGATTGAAGGGATTGGGATAGTTCTGTGCCAGATCCACGCGCACCGGGAGGGCCACCTCCGCAGCGACCGGGCCGTGCAGGGTCATCACTCCGCTGCGGTCCACATCCTGGATCTTGTAAAAATACTTCATCCCCGCCTGAGCGCTCCGGTCGAGATAGCTGTAGCTCCCGTCCGCAGCCGGCGGAATGAGGGCGGCGTTGACCTTTTCGTAGAGGCCGTCGCGGAGGCTGCTGCGCAGCACATTGAAGCCGAGATGGCTGCTCTCCGAGGCGGTCTGCCAGCTGAGCAGCACGGCCGCTTTTTGCGCTGTGGCGGTGAAGGATTTGAGCTCCACTGCGCTGATGAGGAGATGCAGATGCCAGTTAAGTTCGCGCGTCGCCTTGTTGTCCGAGACGCGGACCGTCACAACGCAATCTTCCGGGAAAAGCTCCGCATCGGGATAGAACATGAAACTGGACTGATCGCCGCCGAAGATGCCGTTGACCGACCAGTGATAGGTCAGGGGATCGTTCTCGGCATCGCTCGCGAAGATCTGGAAGGGGATGAACTGGCCGAATGCGCGCGTCAGCGTGGTATCACCCGGTTCAAACGAATCAATGCTCGGGGCGGTGTTCAGGGTCGTGACCGTGATGCGGATCCAGGCCGTGTCCGCCGCCTGGAAGGCATCCTTTGCGATGAAGGTCACAGTGTAGGGGCTGCCCGAGGCCTGGACGCGCGTCGGCGTCCAGGAAAAGCTCCGCTTGCCGGTCGAATCGAACGCTGCCCCGGCCGGCAGATTGCGCGCTCCATAGGTGATGGCGTCACCGTCGGCGTCGAAAGCGGAGACGGTGAAGGAGATCGGCGTGCCCGCCAGCACCGAAGGATCGGTGGGCACCGTCAATTCCGGAGCGGCGTTGACGGCCTGGCTGCTGAAGAGGAGGGCACCGCCCGCTTTGGTAAGCGGAGAGAGTTTGACGCTCTGGCTGCCCTTCAGGCCCAGCTTCCAGGTGGCGCTCACCTGTCCCAGCGCGTCGCTTTGTACAACCGCCGCCGTGGTCAGGGTGCCGCCGCCTTCGATGATCTCCCACTTGACCGATTCACCGGCCAGAGGCCTGCCGTAGGCGTCGCTGACCAGGCCCTGAATGGTCATCACTTCGTTGGGCCGGCCGCTGCCCGCAGCCTCCTTGATCTTGCTCAGATAAAGCGTGGCTCTCTCCTCGACGATGAACTGGAACTCCTGCACCAGCCCGGAGGGGTGATAGGCAGTCACGCCGTATTCGCCGGCGACGGAGCGCGGCCGGAAGAGCACCGCAGCATAGCCGCGCTTGTCGGTGGTGACCGGGTTGGGACTGAGAAAGTCCCCCTGGCCCTTGCTCTGGAAAAAGGTCACCGGCAACCCCTCCGCCGGGGCCGCATTGGAATCGGTCATGGCCACGATGAAAGAGTCGGCGAGTGCGGTGTTGATCAGTCCGATCTGATGGTTGCCGCGGACGATGACCATGCTGTTCGGATTGGGCGGATTGGCGATGGCGTAAAAATCGATCTCGCTGCCACCCAGTTCCGGCACCACAGCGGCGACATACTGCTCGCCGATCTTGCTGCCGAGAATCCAGTTGACCTGGGCTTTGCCTTCGGCGTTGGTGGCCACCGGCTGGATCTGCGAGATCGAGCCGCCGCCCGACTTGATGCGGAAGGTCACCCAGATATCGGGGACAGGATTGCCGTTGATATCATGGAGATAGAGCCCGATCGGCTGGGGCAGGCCGGTACCGCGCAGAGCGATCTGGCCGGTGCCGAAGCGCATTGCGCTGACCGGCAGACCCGGCACAAAAACCACTTCCGCAGTATCCTGCGGAACGATACTGTTCTCCACCATGCTCCAGACCCGGAGGGCGCCCGCCCGGGTCGAGGTGATGGTCCCTTGGGTCTGACCGCCGTTGTCGGTGGCGAGGGCAGGCTGGTTGACATGTACATCCAGCCCTGAAGTGTAAAGCGAGACCATCTTGCCCGGAACCGGGTTGCCCTGATCGTCGTGCAGGGTGACGATGATGGTGGCAGCCGCCTTGCCGTCGGCAGTCACCGGTGAGTTCGCCGTCAACTGTGAACGGATCCCGTCCGGCTGACCGATATGGGCTGTGACCTCGAAATCGATCGGCGAATTGGCGAGGGCGAACCGGCCGTCTTCGGCTGTGGCGCGGATTCTGATCGTGCCGGGCGTGCTGCCCAGCCTGAGCGCCATACGGGCGATGCCGTGGGCATCGCTGGTGGTGACCAGACTGTTGGATTCACCGTTGAGGAGTGCGCTGCCGCTGTAGACCTCAAAGCTCACCGGCTGGTTGGCCACGGGCTTGTCGGTCGCGTTGACCGTGCGCACGCTCAGTGAATCCGCGAGATAGCGGCCCACCGTGCCGGCCAGGCCGCTGCCGTGCACATAGACCATTTTGGTCGCGGTCGTCCGCCGGCCCGAGGCACGGAACGGAACCGGCGAATTATAGAGCGGCACCGAGTTGAGTTCGGCGCGCACCTCAAAAATATTGTTCTCATCGCCGAAATTGGAGCCGATGCTCGCCACTGCGCTGGCCATGCCTGCGGCATCGGTCGTCTTTACCACCTCGGCAGCCCCGCCAAAGTTGGCACCGGGGGTGATGGCCTGGAAGGTCACCGGATGGCCGGCAACGGGCACGCCGTACGCATCGGTTACCTTGACCTTGAAGGGCTCCGGCAGAGGCTGGTTGATCCCGCCCACCTGGAAGTTACCGCTGACGTAAACAAGGGAATCGGCATCCCCCGCGGCGGTCGTGGCATAAAAGACCAGCGGCGAGGGATAGGTCGGGATCTCCGAACCGAGATACTGCCCGGAAACCGTCACCTGATTGACGTAATCAGTGCTGCCCAGGGTGAAAACCACGGCGGCCTGCCCGGTGGGGTTGGTCTGAACCGTGGCCAGGGAGAGGCCGTTGACAGTGCCGCTGCCGCGGCTGACCAGGAACTGCACCGGATGATTGGCGATCGGATTGCTGAAAGAATCGCTCAGGGAGACGATGAGGGGCTGTGCCAGGGGCGCACCAAAGGTCCCCTTCTGGTTGTCCCCCGAAATCTTGTAAAGCAGGGCTGGACTTCCGGCTTCAGCGACCGCCGTGAAGGTGATCGGCGAGCCGGTCAGACCGGAAGCTGTCGCAGTGACGGTGTTGGTGCCGGTGGCGGTCCCCAGCCGGTACCAAGCCGAGGCGTATCCGCTCTTGTCGGTGCTGATGCGGACCGATGTTTGGCCGTTGATCGAGCCGCCGCCTGTGATGACATTGAAATCGACGGGATGGTTGGCGACCGGATTGGCGTTGGCATCGGTCACCCGAACCACAAAGGGGGCGGCCAGAATGCGCCCGACCTTGCCGCTCTTGCCGTTGCCCGAGGTCTCGATCAGCCGGGCCGCCGGCGCGGGAGTGGCCGAGATTTTGAAGGTGACCGTGCCGGCCGCACCCACGGAGGAGGCCTGGAAGACGTTATTGGTGTCGCCCACCACTGTGCCCACCGTCGGCTTGATCGAGGCCAGTCCATCCGCCGAGGTATTGACATTCAGAGTCGACTGGCCGTTGATCTTGCCGCCGCCGGAGACCACAGAGAAGAGGACCGCGACACCGGAGATGGCGTTGCCCTGATAGTCCCGCAGCCGGACCACAAGCGCGGACTCGGTGGCTGTGCCCACCCGGGTGCTCTGACGGTCGCCGGACTCGTAGCTCAGGCGGCGCAGGGGTTCGGAGGCTGAAGCGGAAAAGAGCGCAGGATTGGCGGTGTTGAAAGCGCCATAGACCTGCAGGGTCTGCACGCCGAGAAGCGGCCCAAGCCGCCAGCCGGCGGAGGCGGTCCCGTCCGTGCCGGTGACCGCGGTAGTGGGCGAACTCCCGCTCGTGCCGAAGCCCCCCCCGCCGGTGACGACGTTGAAGGTCACGGTATAGCCGCTGACGATATTGCCGAACTGATCGGTCACCTTGACCTTGATCGGCACATCGAGTACTTCATTGAGGTAGCCGCTCTGCCCCTCGCCCGCGATCTTTTGCATCCGTTCCGCAGGTCCGGCGTTGGCCGAAGCGACGATATCGATAGGAGCGGCGGGAGTCCCGGGCGCCGACAGATTGATGATCTGGCCGCCGCTCTTGTCCAGCGAAGTGATCTGGACCCGGTTGTTGCCTGCGCCTGCGGTCTGGCCCAGCCTGAAAGCCGCCCGCGCCAGACCGTGGAGATCGGTCGAAACCGTGGCTGACGGGCCACCGTTTACGGAACCATCACCCTGGGTGACGGTGAAGGTGACGCTGTGACCCGCCAGGGGACGCTGTTCATCCCCCTCGGCGTAAACGCGCACGATAAGGGAATCGTTGAGCACCGTTCCGGCGACACCGGTCTGGTTGTCGCCCTTGACGAGGATAAAAGAGGCGGCATCCCCGCTGGTGGGATCGATCTCGACCAGGGTTTTGGCGGTGACACTCCGGGTCAGGACCTGGCCATCCGGCAGAGTCACGCGCAGCACACCGGCGGTGTTGGTGCCCATGCCGAAATGGACCATGCGCCCGGGCTGGCTCTGATAGCCCTGGATCGAGCTGATCTCGCGATAACCGAGGCGGGCGCCGTTGACGCCGCTCTGTTCGAAAAGTTCAAGTTTTGCGCCCAGGTAGCCGAGAAGTTTGCCCTTGTCGAGCACGCGGACGAGAAGAAAACCGTTGTCGTTGGTGGTTGTGTTCCTGAAGAGAAAATTGCGGCCGTAAAACAGGCCGTTGGAGCCCGTGTTGCCTTTGGCTGTGCCATAGATATCGATCTTGCCGTCGGCGTTATAGTCGGCCATGGCCCCGCCGCGGCCGTCCTGAAAGATCGCCTCCAAGCCGGTGCCGGTATATTCGGAGAAGCTGATGCTGCCCGGCGACGAGGTGTTGCGATAGAGGCGGGAGCCGTAATCGGAACTCTCGGCGCTGTAGCGGTTGCGTTTGATGAGGTAGAGGTCCTGAAAACCGTCATTGTCGACGTCGCCGGTGATGGCGCCGTAGCATTCGAGGTAGATGGTGCCGGCTTTGGTGAAGGAGCCGCTGCCGCTGTTGCGATAGTAGAGCACCTGCGGCTTGTTGTCGCCGGCGCTGGCTACGGAGAGAAGCAGATCGAGATAGCCGTCGTTGTCGAGGTCGGCGAGGGTGGGCGCGTTCGGATCGGTAGTGATATCCACTCCATACGCGGTAGCCTGATCGGAGAAACCGCCGTTCCTGTTATTGATCAGCAGCACCGCTGAAGCATTGCGGCGGGGGTAAAAGATGTCGATATAGCCGTCCTTGTTGATATCGCCCGCGACGGCACGCGCTCCCGCTCCGAAGGGCAGGCTGCTCAAATCAACGCGGTTGAAGCTGCGGTTGTTCTGATTGACATACAGGGTGTTTGCCGAGCCGCTGTTGGCGATGAAAAGATCGATATCACCGTCATTTTCCAGATCGAAGGCCAGAGGATTGATGGAGCTGCTGGTGGCGGCATTGACATTCCAGGCGGCACTCTGGTCGCTGAAGGTGCTTCCCTGGCTGATGAAAAGACGGTCGGAACCACCATAATTGGCCAGGAAGGCATCAAGACGGCCGTCACTGTTGAAATCGGCGGTAGCCATTGCGAATGAAGGGCCGACGTCCGAGAGGCCGTAGGCCGCCGCCGATTCGGCGAACTTGCCGCTGTCGGGAAGCGCGGCAAAATAACGGTTGGCCAGATTGTAATAGGAGGCGTAGATATCCTCTTCCCCGTCGTTGTTCAGATCGGCCCAGCTCATGCCCTGGCCGTTGAAGGTGGTATCGACAGCCACACCGGCGGATTTGGTCGCATCAACAAACTCAATTGCCTTCTGCGGCCCCTTCAGGACCAGGTTGCTGTAGGTGACCCCGGTCATGGAAGTATATTCATAATTCTTGCCCAGGAAAACAAACAGGAAAGCCTCGCTCTGCATGACCCAGGGCGTCGATGATTCAACCAGCTTGCTCCCTCCCGCCCAGACCTGGTACCAGATCGTGCCCGGCTTCCAGATGAAACGCAGGGTGTAGGTTGTCGCGCTGCTGTAGGCCTTCTCCTGGATATCCGCGGTGATCAGGTTCGCCTGGACCGGATCGTACTGGGACTTGGTGAAAAGCTTAAAAGCGACATTTGAGCCGTCCACCTTGGAGGTATCGGTCTTGACGAAGGCAAAGCTGCCCTCGGAAGGGAATTTCACTTTGTCGCGCTGGTAGAAAGCGCCCCGTCCGCGCGACCAGATCGAAAAGGGGATCCAGTCTCTGGTGACGGCATCCGCGGAGAGCCCCTTGACCTGCACCTCGAGCGTGCCTTCATACGGCATATAATCAGTCAGATAGAGCTTGAGCTGGCCGGACTGACTGGTAGGCCTCCAGCCGCTCGCTGTAAAAGAGCCGCTGGAATTAACTATCTGCGCGACCGGTGTCGAGGCGGTGGTCAGATCATAACGGAAAAGTTCCCGCGTATGGTTCGGCTGACCCCAGGCCAGGCTCACCAGCCCCGCCATAATTGCAAGCACGAAAGTTGCTTTTTGCTTCAACATAACCTCACC
>JAKQKF010000131.1 GCA_029560815.1 bacterium | reverse complement strand
GCCGCCCGCCAAATCCATTGACTTTCGTTCGCTGAATTCCTATTATTATGAAAGTATTTATTGAATTCGATGCTGGCCCCCCTGAATGAGAACCCCTCGACTGATCAAAAGGAGTGATATCATGAAGCGGATCATCATCCTCAGCCTGCTCGCCCTGACCTTCGCGGCAAACGGCTGCAAGGACAAATCGCCGACCAAATCCGAGCCCGACGATACCGCGGCCAAAAGCTGGAAGCGGGGCATCGCCTTCAACCTCGCCTCACCCGCTGATTTCGCCGCCCTCTCCAAAGGGGTGAGCTGGTGGTACAACTGGGCGCCATCTCCCTCGACAACGGCGCCGGCGGAGTACGAGTCTGCCTACAGTATGGATTTCGTGCCGATGCTCTGGGGCGGAAACACCAGCGCGAACGACATGACACGGGTTAAAAGCTTCATCATGAGTCACGCCAACGTCAAGTACCTGCTGGTAATGAACGAGCCCAACCTGACCGACCAGGCCAACCGCACCCCGGCCCAGGCAGCCGCCGACTGGATCCGCTATGAGCAGGTGATCAAGGATCTCGCCGATCTCGGCCGGACGGTCCAGCTCGTCGGTCCGGCGATCACCTGGGGCACCATGACCGGCTACGCTGATCCCGTGGCCTGGCTCGACGCTTTTTATGCCGCCTACAAGGCCGCCAACGGTGACAGGGAACCCCGCATCGATTATCTCGCCTTCCACTGGTACGATTACGGCCTGAGCGGCCAGCTCGACCGGCTGAAGAAATACAACAAAAAGATCTGGGTCACCGAAATGGCCAACTGGAACGCCCAGATCACTTCCTACGCCAAACAGAAGCAGCAGATGACCGAGATGGTGACCATCTGCGAAAACCGTGAGGATGTCTTCCGCTACGCCTGGTTCTACGGCCGGGGCGATTTTCCGGACCGCCACTTCACCTATCTCTTCACCGCCATCGACGGGGAGCTTTCGGAGCTGGGCAAACTCTACATCGAACTGCCCTTCAAATAGGGATCAGCAGCAGCCCGGCGGGTGACGGCTGCGCTGCCCGAAAATCTGAACATCGGTCAAAAGCCAAATCAACTGGAGGAGCTGTTCATGAAGGTCACGCGACGTAAATTCATCCAAACCGCTGCCCTGAGTGGGGCCGGAATCTTGCTCGCGGGCACGGAAAGCCTGCAGGCGCAGGGCGAACGCAAAAAACGCTATGCCATCGTCGGCACCGGCTCACGCTCCTATATGTATCAGGATGCCATTCTCAGGACCTATGCCGGCCATGCTGAGATCACCGGCTTATGCGATACCAATCACGGCCGCCTGCAGCGGGCGCAGCGCTACGCGCGCTCCCTCAATCAGCCGGAACCACCCATCTATGCTGCCAGCGATTTCGACCGGATGATCACAGAAACCCGGCCGGAGACGGTGATTGTCACCACAGTGGATGGATTCCATCACCAGTATATTATCCGTGCCATGCAGCTGGGATGCGATGTCATCACTGAAAAGCCGATGACCACCAACGCCGAAAAATGCCGCGCCATCCTCAAAGCGGTCAAACAAACGGGCAGGAGCTGCACGACAGCCTTCAACTATCGCTATTCGCCGCCGCGCACCCAAATCAAGGATCTGCTCATGCAGGGGACCATCGGCGACATCCTCTCCGTCGATTTTCACTGGATGCTCAATACCCGTCACGGCACCGATTATTTCCGCCGCTGGCACAGCCAGAAAAAGAATTCCGGCGGCCTGATGGTGCACAAAGCAACCCATCACTTCGATCTGATCAACTGGTGGCTCTCGGCCATCCCGGTCTCCGTCTATGCCACCGGCAAAAGGGAGTTTTATACTCCCGGTATGGCCGGACGGATGGGATTGTCAGGCTATCATGAACGCTGTCACACCTGCCCGGAAAAAACCGGGTGCGCCTTCGAGCTGGACCTCGAAAAAAACAAGAATCTGAAAGAGCTCTACCTCGACAACGAGCAGTACGACGGCTATTTCCGTGACCGCTGCGTCTTCCGGCCCGGGATCGACATCGAAGATACGATGAATGTGCTGGTGCGCTATGACAACAACGTCACCATGGCCTACAGTCTCAACGCCTTCAACGCCTGGGAAGGTTACTATGTGATTTTCAACGGCACAAAAGGACGGCTGGAACACAAGGCTGAAGAGCAGATCTACCTCTTCGGCGACGGCAGTGTGCCCGGAGCCCTCAAGGGGGACGGCACCTATACCCGCATCTATCCCCTGCGCGAACCGGCTTATGAGGTGGAATTATGGAAGGGAGAGGGCGGGCACGGCGGGGGCGACGCTGTGATGCTGGACGATCTCTTCTCGCCGCGGCCAAAGGTTGACAAGTATCTGCGTGCCGCGGACCAGCGCAGCGGAGCTTACTCCTGCTTGACCGGCATCGCCGCCAATCGCTCGATGGCGACCAATAAGCCGGTCGAGATCGCCAGCCTGGCCGGCGGCATCGGCTACCCTGACTATACCATAATGCCCGGCCGCGAAGAACCGCTGCCGATGCCGAAAAAAGGCTGAGGGTCTGCCAGCGGCGGGGTGAATCAGCCGGTCAGCGTGACCGGCTGATCTGCGCTCCCTATCTGATCTGCGCTTGCAGCCAGTTGGTCATCAATTCCAGCGCCTGCGGCGAAAAGGTCTCCTCGATGCGGAGGTACTCATCCACCCCGCCGGTTTGAGCGGTCTGGAAGAGATGGTTGAGGCCGGAAAGCTTGTGGGTCTCGAAACGCTTGTTGCCGCCGGCATGGAGCGCCGCGGCGATGGCGGCGAGGTTTTCATCCGCCGGAACCTGCAGATCCAGTTCGCCGTTGAGGGCCAGCACTGGACATTTGACCTTGCGCAGCACCGGCGCCGGATCGTGGAGCAGAAAGAAGCGGAACCAGGGCGACGCCAGCTGTTTCACCTGCATATCGATCGCCTGATCGGTCAACGCCTCCTGCTCATTCGCGCTCAACCCGCTCCGCAGCTCCGACATGGCCGCGCGCAGTTCTGCCTCGAGTTTCTCCCCCTCCCCGACCGATTTGACAATATTAAAGAAAGTAATCTGGTTCCGGCGGTTGCGCTGCAGGGAAGCCTCATCCTGCCCGGCAGCGCGGCCGATAAGTTCACCCTGGGCGAGCATGATTTTCTCCCCGGTCACGCCGGGCCCGGCGAGAAGGATGATCCCGGCCACTTTCCTCTTCCCGGTGGCGACCAGCGGGGCGATCAGGCCGCCCTCGCTGTGGCCGGCGAAAAAGATCCGCTTTTTATCGATGTCGGGGCGCCGGGCGAGCGCGTCGAACTGGGCGGCCGCATCTTCAGCAAAATCCAGGCTCGTCGCGGCTGATCTATCACCGGTCGAGGAGGCTGTGCCGCGATCATCGCAGCGCAGCACCGCAAAGCCGTTGCGGCTGAGATGGTCGGCGATGACCCAAAAGGGATGGTGGCCGAAGATGGTCTCGTCGCGATCCTGCGCTCCCGAGCCGGTGATGAGGATGACGGCCGGATGGCGCCCCTCCCCTTCCGGCAAAGTCAGGGTGCCGGCGAGGGTGAGGCCCGCCCGGGGATTGGGTATCGTCACTTCCTCAATGCGATAGGGAAAGGGCGGTTCGGGTGTCTGGGGACGGTTCATGACGACGGGTTTCTCGCTCTTGAACAGGTTGAGGGGCATCTCCATTCCCCCCTGCTGCCAGGAGCCGGCGTAAAAGAGGCTGTCACTGCGGAAGCGCGCCAGATAGCGGCCGCGGACGACGGGCACTTGCACGATGAGCGAGTCCGACGGGGTGCTGACCCTGCCGCACGGAATGCCGGCGGCACCCTGATCCGGACTGTCGAGGAGAGCGGTCCAGCCGCTGTCGCTTTTTTCGAAATGGAATACCAGACGCAAGCTGGCGCCCATAATTTTGAGCGTCCCCTGCCAGCTGCCGGCCAGATCCTGAGCGCTGACACCCTGAGCAAAAGAGAGGCTGAGCAAGGACAAGATGACAACCATTTTAAATCGTTTCATATCTTTCTCCTGTGTGTGAACCAAGAATACACTATCTAGGAGAAATATCCAAGTAAAAATATGCGCCGCTGGTCAGCGCAGCAGGAGCATCTTGCAGCTCTGGTGCGACCCGCCGGCCGTGATCCGGGCGAAGTAGATACCCGCAGCGGCAGGACGGCCGTACTCATCCCGGCCATCCCAGGAGGCGATCCCCTCGCCCGCCGGCTGCACACCGTCGAGGAGCACCCGCACCCGGCGGCCCAGTGCGTCATAAATCACCAGACGGGCCTGCCCGGGTTCGGCCAGGCTGTAGCGCAGGGTCGTTCCACTGTTGAAGGGATTGGGATAGTTCCGGCCAAGCCGGAAAGTGATCGCGCCGTCCGAGAGGTGGAGAGGCGCCTTCAGGGTGCCCAGAGTGGCATCGTCTTTGAACGGGATTTTCTGCACACAGTTGGTCTGCCAGCCGGTCGGGATGACGCGCAGCTCTACGGAGAGGGCTTCCTTTTCCACATCCCCGACGATGGTGAAGTAGTAGAGGCCGGTCCCGGGGATGGGCACGCCGCAGCCGCGGCGGTTGCCCTGATCATCGACGATGGTCGCCTGCCGGAAATCATGGCCGCTGGTGATGCGGGCGATCACCACCATATTGCCGGCGGTTCCGGGCATGATCTCCGCAGCGGCGGAGGCTGGTTTGGCCAGCGCGGGCTGGGGATTGGGCCAGCTCAGGGCAGCGGGGGCGGTCATATTGATCTTGTACATGCGGCCGGGTGCGAGCCACTCGAGGTCGCCGATCCACTTCCCCTCCGCATACATGGCCGACTGCTGCTGCCCCTTGATCTGATAGACCTTGTCCGCGATCGGGGCGAGGGCCTCGGCCACCGGCAATCCGGCGTGGGCGAGATAGGCGATCCAGTTCCATCCCTTCTCCAGTGTAATCGGCTGGTCCACCGGCAGGATGGGCGCCGTCACGGTAAAATCCTGTCCGGAATCAAGCTGGAGCAGATAGCCCTTGCCGGCTTCCAGGTTTTGCAGCGTCCCGGTCCATCCTTTACCCGTTTCATGCACCGCCTCGGCCTGTGCAGACTTGATCCGCAGAGCGCTGCTGCCCAGCGGGGCGAGCACATCAGCCACCGCCGTTGAGGAGGGAGCGACGTTGAGAGCGATCCAGTTCCAGCCGGCCGTGCAGGTCAGGGTCTGCTGATTCAGTGCCGCTGCGCGGGCGAAGAGCTTGACCGTCGCTGTGAGACGCTGCACATTGCGGCTGTTCTGCTCGTTGCCGAAGACGGCGTACCACCGCTGGTCCATGGGCAGGGAGAGCCAGCCGAGTCCTGAAAGCGAGTCGGGCAGCAGTCCGACGGCGTCGAAAGCACTGCCGGCAGCGGCGGCCGCAAAATTGGCCGAATCGGCGAAATAAAAATCGATGCTGCCATCCCAATCCGACTGGTAGAGCTGGGAGCCGAGGCGGACGTCATCGAAGCGAATGGCGCCGCTGAGGATCTGCGTTGGGGCGTTGAACTCCGCCTGCAGATAATAGTCCTCGCCACCATCTGTTGGAGCCGCGGCTGCATTCCATTTCGGGGCGGGTTTGGTCTGCGTCATCTTGATCTTCTTGCTGTAATCGGTACCGCTGACCGCGTTGGCGACCACTTCCACCACACCGCCCGCTTTGGCGGGATGAATCCCGATGGCCGAAGTGATGGCAGCGTAGTAACCGCGGTCCTTGCCGACCACAAAAGTGCACTGCCCCTTGTCATCGGTGAGGGCGTACATATCCCACCACAGCTCCCCGGTGGTGGGGTCCTTGGTGTAGAGATTGACCTCGGCGCCATCGACAGGCCGGCCGGCGCTGTCGGTGATATAGAGATCGATATAGCAGATACCGCGCGTATAGCGGCTGGTGACAGAGGTGAGGGCACCGTCCGGGCGGATTTCAAAGACCGTACCGAAGACCTTGCCCCAGCTCAGATAGTACATGAGGGGATAGTTGGTCTCGTTGTCCCAGTGGTACCACTGGCCATCCCAGAATTCGTTCCAGACATGGTCGGTCGAATAGGAGGCGACGCTGGTGCAGGGGATAAGGGCGGCGCGGGCGGCGGCGTTGCGCAGATCGGACCACTCGCCGCAGCGCCCCATATGGACGCGATAGATGCGCACCGGCTGATGGGGACGCTCCTCCTTCGAATCGAAGGCCAGGGTCTTCTCCATCCAGGTATTGAGGCGCCCCAGGGCGGTGGCATTGGCCTCCGGTATGCCGCGGGTGCCGTCGAAGAGGGCCTTGCAGCCCTTGAGCTGATCGCGCAAGAGGGGATAACCCTCGTCGGCGTGGTTGAGGAGAAAATCACGCCAGAAAACCCCGGCCGGCGGGGCGGCGATGTTGTTGTTGCGCAGCGAGTTGCTCTCGGAAACAGCGGGATCGACATAAGCCGGGATCTCGCTGGTGGCGCGGGGATAGACGATATACCAGTAATAGACATCGCGCGGTGCGACGACCTCGACCAGGCTGCCGCTGCGCAGGGTCTTGTAGCGGGTGGTGGTATAATAATCGGGATCGCTGGCAGAGGTGCCGTAGTCGACCACCTCGACGTAATCCAGAAAGGCATCGTTGGCATAGATCGATCTGGCGTTCTCGAGAAAGAGCCCGGGTGAGCCGTAACCGGACATCAGGTACTGCGGCGAGGAGTGGGCGACAGCGAAGGCGAATTCGTCGATGCAGGGATCCTCGGCCGCGAGGATGCCGTTGGCCCACAGGGTCTGAAACTCCGGGGTGAGCAGGGAGAAAGTGAGGCGCAGATCCCGCTCCAGCCAGTCCGGCGCGCGTTCGATGGCGGCCAGGGCCTCATCGTTGAGCCGGTCCGCAGCGGCCGGGGCGTGCAGGGTCAGATCACAGCGCGCGGGATCAAAGGCGACGGCCCAGCGCTCGCGCGGCATGACATAATCATCGATAGCGAGCTGGTCGATCAGGACGTACTCCTGGCTACCGCTCTTGAAAAAGCCGGCCGCTGGAGCGGTCCCGGCAGCCGCGGGCGCCGGCCGGTAGTCTGCGGCATAATCGGCCACCTGCCACGCCGTCAGGCGCTCTGCTCCGGCGATGCCGCGAATCTGGCCGTAACTGTTCGCCGTCAGCGCCAGGGCTGCGGCGTATAGAATCAACCGTTTCATAATTCTCCTGCTTCCGAATGGATAGCTGCGCGCACCTGCGCGCTTTAGGGTTCACCATCTGCGGGGCCGGCTGCGGCCGGCGCCGGATACAACACAACACCAGCCTACTTGCGCCGGTAGAGCAGTGAGGGCGGAAGGGGCTGTTTCGGCAGCTCCGGCCCCTGCCAGGAGACCTGGAGGAGTTCCTGCCCGCCGCGTTCGAGAAAGCCGACGCGCAGGGCGTGACGGCCGGGTGCCAGCTCAACCTCGCCCCCGGCCTCCCGGGCCCCGTGCAGGCCGTCGTTATCGACCACCAGACGGCCGTCGATCCAGAGGCACGAGCCGTCGTCGGAACGGGTAAAAAAGGCATATTTACCCGCACGGTCGATCCGGAGATAACCATCGAACACGAGAGCAAAATTTTCCTCGCGCCGGATGACGGGAGCGAGGGAAAAATCCCAGGCCCGGAGCTCCCGGACCGGTTTGAGCGCGTCGAAATCGGGCAGCTCGGACCACTCCCCCTCATAATAGCGGCAGGCGAGGCCGTTCTCTCCGCTCTTGAGGACGCTGACCTGCTGCTGCACCGTCAGGCTGGGGGCAAAGCCCTCCCGGAAAGCGCTGACGCGCAGGAGGCCGCTCGAGCTGAGACGCAGGGATCCGGTGTAGAGGGGGCTCGCCGGGGTGGGCTCTGTGCCGTCCAGCGTGTAGCGGATCTGCGCATCGGCCGGCTCGGCGGTCAGGGTCAGGCGCAAAGGTTTGTCGATGCTGATGAAAGAGGCGGCCTGAATGGCCGGGCGCTCCACATAGGGGCGGGCCTGAATCCTGAAAACCCAGGCGTGGTCACAGGGCATGCGGTGGATGATCCCGGCCGGCAGATCGATGACCAGTTCTCCTCCCTCCTGCCGGTACTTCAGGTCGCGGTCGAGCCCCAGCAGCCGCACAGCGCTGCCCGGCATCGCCTCGACGCTCCCGAGGCGCAGCTGTGCGCCCGGATGGCGCAGCGCGATGGCATAGAGCCAGCGGCCGTCGGCGCTGCGGGTAAAGCGCACCGAATCGCCCTCGCCCGTCGTGCGGTTGACGCGGCTGCCATAGATGGCCTCGCCGTTGACCTTGAGCCACTCCCCCATCTGCAGCAGCCGTTCCTGCATGATCACCGGAATGGTGCCGTCGGCGGCCGGGCCGATATTGAGGAGCAGATTGCCTCCGCGGCTGACGATCTCGACCAGCATGTGAATGAGGGCTTCGGCGGTCTGATAGTCCTGCACATCCTCGTTGCGGTTGAAGCCGAAGGAGCGCCCCATGCCCCGGCACTCCTCCCAGCCGCGCGCGAGAAAGGCCGCGGAGCGCTCGCTGTCGGCCGCCTCGTATTCGGTCGAGAAATAGCCGCCATGATTGAAGCGGGTCTCGCCGCCCCAGCGGTCGTTCACCACCACATCCTTCGGCGCGGGTGAGTCGTTGTACAGCCAGGCGAGAAATTCCTCGCTCCGCAGCACCCGGCTGTCATGATCCCACTCGCCGTCGGAAAAGATGATGGAGGGCTGATAGAGAGTGACAGCCTCCTTGAGCTGGGGCAGCATGTGCTCGCCGACATAGTTGTTGATGTCGCTGCGGTAGAGGGGATTGAACCATTCGAGCAGGGAGTAGTAAAAACCCATGCGCAGCCCGCGCGCCCGTACCGCCTGGGTCAGATCGCCGAGCAGATCGCGATGAGGGCCGACATCGACGCTGTTCCAGTTCCAGCTTTGGGTGCTGGGCCAGAGGCAAAAGCCGTCGTGGTGTTTGGAGGTGAGCACCACATAGCGGGCCCCGGCGCGCTCAAAGAGCTCGGCCCACTTGTCCGGCCGGTAGAGTTCGGCCTTGAAGAGCGGAGCGAAATCCTGGTACTGAAAGTCATCTCCGTAAGTGCGGTGATGCCATTTGTGCATGAAAGTGGAGGTGTCGGCGATGCCGTTCCAGTACCATTCGGCGTAGCCGCCCTTGCGGGTGAAAGCCGGCACCGAATAGAGCCCCCAGTGGATGAAGATGCCGAATTTGGCGTCGCGGTACCACTG
>JAKQKF010000127.1 GCA_029560815.1 bacterium | reverse complement strand
CGGCCTGCAGTCGGTTTTCAAGAGCGTCTTTCCGATCATCGACAGCCGGGAAAATTTCGTCCTCGACTTTATCGAGTACTACATCGACCCTCCCAAGTACAGCGTTGAGGAGTGTCAGGAGCGGGGGATGTCCTACTCGGTAGCCCTCAAGGCCAAACTGCGTTTGGCCATCAAGGACGAGTACAACCCCAATGACCCCCTGGCCAATTCCAAGGAACAGGTGGTCTATCTGGGGTTCATCCCCTTTATGACCAATCGCGGCACTTTTATCATCAACGGCGCCGAGCGCATCATCGTCAGCCAGCTCCACCGCTCGCCCGGCGTCTTTTTCGACGAAATCGCCCATCCCAACGGGACCAGGCTCTACTCCGCGCGTATCATCCCCCTGCGCGGCTCCTGGGTGGAGTTCGCCACCGATATCAACGAGATGATGATCGTCTATATCGACCGCCGCAAAAAGTTCCTGGTCACCACCCTGCTGCGCGCCATCGGCATCTCCTCGGATCGCGATATCCTCTCGACCTTCAACCTCATCCATGAGACCGAGATCGGACCGGAGAATATCGAGGAACTGACGGGCATGCGCGTGGTCGAGGACATTATCGACCGCGAGACCGGCGAGATCATCGTCGACAAGCTCCACGAACTGACTCCGGAGAAACTGCAGCAGCTGATCAACGCCGGTATCACTAAACTGGAGCTGATCCGCAGCGACAAGATCTTTGGACCGGAGATCATCAGTAACACCCTTTTGAAGGACCAGACCCATTCCCAGGACGAGGCGCTGGAGACCATCTACCAGAACCTCCGTTCCGGCGAGGCCCCGGACCTTGATACCGCCCGCCAGCTCATCGAGCGCCTCTTCTTCAATCCCAAGCGCTACGATCTCGGCGATGTCGGCCGCCACCGCCTCAACAAAAAGCTCAACCTGGCGGTCACGCCCGATACCACCGCTCTGACGCGGGAGGATATTGTCGGCATCATCCAGTACCTGCTCGATCTCCGCAAGGGCAGGCGCACCCCGGATGACATCGATCATCTCGGCAACCGCCGCGTACGCACCGTCGATGAACAGCTGGCGTCGCAGATGAGCGTCGGACTGGCGCGCATGGCCCGCACCATCAAGGAGCGGATGAATCTGCGCGAAAGCGAAAATCCGACCCCGCAGGATCTGGTCAATGCCCGCACCATCCTTTCAGTCATCAATACCTTTTTCGGCACCAGCCAGCTCTCGCAGTTCATGGACCAGACCAACCCGCTCTCGGAGCTGACCCACAAGCGCCGGCTCTCGGCCCTCGGCCCGGGCGGTCTGACCCGCGAACGCGCCGGCTTTGAGGTGCGCGACGTCCATTATACCCATTACGGCCGTCTCTGCCCCATCGAAACCCCGGAAGGGCCGAACATCGGTCTGATCTCCTCTCTGACCACCTACGCCCGCATCAACGAGTTCGGCTTTATCGAAACGCCCTACCGCAAGGTTGTCAACGGCGCCGCGACCGAACAGGTCGATTTCATGGCCGCCGATGACGAGGAGGAGCTAACCGTCGCCCAGGCGAGCGAAATGCTGGACGAAAAGGGGCGCTTTATCAACGAGCGGGTCAAGTCGCGCGTGCGCGGCGAGTTCCCGATCGAGGATCCGCTCAAGGTCGACTATATGGATGTCTCGCCGACGCAGATCGTCTCCGCGGCTGCCGCCCTGATCCCCTTCCTCGAGCATGACGACGCCAACCGCGCCCTCATGGGCTCGAACATGCAGCGCCAGGCTGTGCCCCTGCTCAGCCCGGCCGCGCCTTTTGTCGGCACCGGCATGGAAGGCAAGATCGCCCGCGATTCACGCGCGGTCGTGACCTCCGAATATGACGGCGTGGTCGAAAAGGTCGATGCCCGCAACATCGTCATCCGCCGCAAAGAGACCGCTTCCAAGAAAGAGATTCTCGAAAAACTCGGCGATTTCAATGACACCGGGATGATCACCTATTCGCTCACCAAGTTCATGCGCACCAACCAGGACACCTGCATCAACCAGAAGCCGATCGTCTCCGAAGGCGATGTCATCAAGGCCGGGCAGGTGATCGCCGATGGCGCCGGAACCGAGGCGGGTGAACTGGCCCTCGGGCGCAACGTCCTCGTCGCTTTTATGCCCTGGCGCGGTTATAATTTTGAAGACGCCATCGTCATCTCCGAGCGCGTCGTGCGCGACGACATCTTCACCTCGGTCCACATCGAGGAGTTCGAGCTGCAGGTGCGCGACACCAAGCGCGGCGAAGAGGAACTGACCCGTGAAATTCCCAACGTCTCCGAAGAGACCACCAAAGACCTCGATGAGAACGGAATCGTCCGCACCGGAGCCGAGGTCCTCGCCGGCGATATTCTGGTCGGCAAGGTGACTCCCAAGGGTGAGAGCGATCCCACCCCCGAAGAGAAACTCCTCAAGGCCATCTTTGGTGAAAAAGCCGGCGACGTCAAGGACGCCTCGCTCAAGGCCACTCCCGGACTCAAGGGCGTCGTCATCGACACCCGCCTCTTCTCGCGCAAGAAAAAAGATCCCTCCACCCGGCGCAAGGAGAAAAAGAGCCTCGACGAGCTCGAACTCTGGCTCGAACAGGAGAAAAGCCGCGTCCGCACCCTGCGCACCGACAAGATGATCGCGGTCCTCAATGGCCAGACCAGCAACGGCGTGCGTGAAAAGTCCTCCGGCAAGGTCATCATCAAGGCCAAGACCGTGCTCAAGGCCGCCAATCTCGGCAAGCTCGATTTTGATAATATCGAATACAGCTCCCCGCTCACCGATGATGAAGAGACCAATCGCAAGATCTCCCTGGTCAATGCCCGTTACTATACCAGAATGACGGCGATCGAGGATGAGTACGAGCTGGGCAAGTTCAAGATCACCGTCGGCGACGAACTTCCTCCGGGTATCGTTCAGCTCGCCAAGGTGTACGTCGCCAAGAAGCGCAAGCTGATGGTGGGCGACAAGATGGCCGGCCGTCACGGCAACAAGGGCGTCGTCTCCAAGATCGTCCCGATCGAGGATATGCCCTACATGCCCGACGGCACCCCGGTCGACATCGTCCTCAATCCCCTCGGCGTGCCTTCGCGTATGAATCTCGGCCAGATCCTCGAGACCAATCTCGGCTGGGCTGCGGCTCAGCTCGGATGCTATTACGCCACGCCGGTTTTCGACGGGGCGACCCTCGACGAGATCCGGGCGGAGATGAAAAGGGCCGGTATCCCCGAGAGCGGCAAGTCGACGCTCTACGACGGACGCACCGGTGAACTGATCAACGAAGAGGTAACCGTCGGCTGGATCTATATGATGAAACTCTCCCATCTGGTAGAGGACAAGATCCACGCCCGTTCGATCGGACCCTACTCGCTGATCACCCAGCAGCCCCTGGGCGGCAAGGCGCAGTTCGGCGGCCAGCGCTTCGGCGAAATGGAAGTCTGGGCGCTCGAAGCCTACGGCGCAGCCTATACCCTGCAGGAGATCCTCACCGTCAAGAGCGATGACGTCCGCGGCCGTTCCAAGGCCTACGAAGCCATCGTCAAGGGCGAGAGCATCCCCGATCCGGGCCTGCCGGAATCGTTCAACGTCTTGATACGCGAATTAATGGGCCTCGGCCTGGATGTGGAATTGATCAGCAGACCTGGGAAGAAATAACCAGCCCGCATGGGTTGTCCCCTCAATATATCAGAGGTGCGGCGGATGCAAGCCAGACAGGATATCCGCCTCGCCTCTTTATGTGTTTTCCTTAACCAGGCTCGTTCACAGAGTTTGGAGGTGACCATTTGAATTACATGTTCGCTCAGGAACATCCCGTACAGGATGCCAATTTTCAGGCCATCTACATCGGTCTTGCCTCTCCGGACAAGATCCTTGAACGCTCTCACGGCGAGGTGACCAAGCCGGAGACCATCAACTATCGCTCCTTCAAGCCCGAGAAGGACGGCCTTTTCTGCGAAAAGATCTTTGGACCGGTGCGCGACTGGGAATGCCACTGCGGCAAATACAAGCGCATCCGCTACAAAGGCATCGTCTGCGACCGCTGCGGCGTCGAGGTGACCATGAAGAGCGTCCGCCGCGAACGCATGGGCCATATCACCCTGGCTGTGCCCGTGGTCCACATCTGGTACTGGAAATCCCTCCCCTCCAAGATCGGCTACATCCTCGGCATGAGCATCAAGGAGCTGGAGAAGGTGATCTATTACGAGTCCTATGTGGTGGTCCGCCCGGGTAACAGCGGCCTCTCCCCGCGGGAGCTGATCACTGAGGATGACTATCTCGACCTCGTCGAGCGCATGCGCGACGCGGAGAACGACCTGCCCGAAGAGCATCGTTTCTACGCCGAGATCGGCGGCACGGCCATTCACGCGCTGCTGCGCCACGTCAATATCGACGCCCTTTCGCACGAGCTGCGCTACATGGCGCGCAGCGAGACCTCGATTCAGCGCAAGGCCGATGCTCTCAAGCGTCTCAAGGTGGTGGAGGCTTTCCGCCGCTCCAACCGCGACCGCGAAAACCGTCCGGACTGGATGGTCATGTCGGTCATCCCGGTGGTGCCGCCTGAACTGCGCCCCCTGGTTCCCCTCGAGGGCGGCCGCTTCGCGACCTCGGATCTCAATGATCTCTACCGCCGCGTGATCATCCGCAACAACCGTCTGAAAAAGCTGCTCGAGATCAAGGCCCCCGAAGTGATCCTGCGCAACGAGAAACGCATGCTCCAGGAGGCGGTCGATTCGCTTTTCGACAACGGCCGCAAATCCTCGGCCGTGCGCAGCGACGGCAACCGCGCCCTCAAGAGTCTCTCCGACATGCTGCGCGGCAAGCAGGGGCGTTTCCGCCAGAACCTGCTCGGCAAGCGCATCGACTATTCCGGCCGCTCGGTCATCGTCGTCGGCCCTGAGCTCCACCTCCACGAGTGCGGCCTGCCCAAGGAGATGGCCCTCGAGCTTTTCAAGCCCTTTGTCATCCGCAAGCTGGTCGAACGCGGCCTGGTCAAGACCGTCAAGAGCGCCAAAAAATATGTCGAGCGCCGCGGTGCTGAGGTCTGGGATATCCTCGAGGAGATCATCGATGATCATCCCGTGATGCTCAACCGCGCCCCGACCCTCCATCGGCTCGGCATCCAGGCGTTTCAGCCGGTGCTCATCGAGGGTAAGGCGATCCAGATTCACCCCCTGGTCTGCGCCGCTTTCAACGCCGACTTTGACGGTGACCAGATGGCCGTGCACGTGCCGCTCTCTTTCTATGCCCAGATCGAGACCAAGATCCTCATGCTCTCGAGCCACAATATCCTCTCTCCGGCCCACGGCCGGCCGCTGGCCATCCCCAGCCAGGATATCGTGCTCGGCATCTATTACCTCACCAAGCGCCGCACCGGCGTCCTCGGCGAGGGGATGACCTTCGCATCGATCGACGAGGTGCTGATCGCCTATAACGACCAGCGCATCGCGCTCCACGCCCCGATCAAGGTGCGTTTCGGCGGCGAGATGATCGAGACCACCGTCGGCCGCGTCATCTTTAACGATATCCTCCCCGAGGAATTAAAGTTCGTCAACGTGCTCCTGACCAAAAAGGCGATCGAGGATCTCGTGGCGCGCGCCTACAACAAGCTGGGCAACCACCGCACCACACAGCTCCTCGACAATCTCAAGAATATCGGCTTCCATTTCGCCATGAAGTCGGGCACCACGGTAAGCCTCGATGACGTGCTGGTTCCGCCTGAAAAGGAGGAGCTGCTCGGCCAGGCTTTCAAGAACGTCGAGGCCATCCTCAAACGCTATGAGCGCGGCATCATCACCGACGGCGAGCGCTACAACCAGATCATCGACATCTGGACCCACACCACCAGCGCGGTGGCCGAAAAGATGTTCGAGCGGCTGCGTCAGGACCGTCAGGGCTTCAATCCCATCTTCATGATGGCCGATTCGGGCGCGCGCGGTTCCAAAGAGCAGATCCGCCAGCTCGCCGGCATGCGCGGCCTGATGGCCAAACCGCAGAAAAAGATGACCGGCTCGATGGGCGAAATCATCGAGAACCCGATCACCGCCAACTTCCGCGAAGGCCTGTCGGTGCTCGAGTACTTTATCTCCACCCACGGCGCCCGCAAGGGTCTGGCCGATACCGCCTTGAAGACCGCCGACGCCGGCTATCTCACCCGCCGTCTGGTCGATGTCGCCCAGGATGTCATCATCACCCAGCCCGACTGCGGCACCATCCTCGGACTGCGCGTGGCCGACATCAAGGAGGGTGAAGAGGTGATCGAGTCGATGCAGGACCGCATCATCGGGCGCGTCGCGGCCGAAGATATTTTCGATCCTGAATCGGGCGACGTCATCGCCGAGGCCGGATCCCTCATCAATGAAGAGACCGCCAAAAAGATCAGCGATGCCGGCCCCGAGTCGGTGATGATCCGCTCGGTCCTCACCTGCGAAGCCCCGCGCGGGGTCTGCGCCCAGTGTTACGGACGCAACCTGGCCACCGGCAAGATGGTCTGCATCGGCGAGGCCGTGGGTGTCATGGCGGCCCAGTCGATCGGCGAGCCGGGCACCCAGCTCACCCTGCGTACCTTCCACATCGGCGGTACCGCCTCGCGCATCGCCGCCCAGTCGCAGGTCGCGGTCAAGCACGAGGGCATCATCGCCTGGGACAATCTCAAGACCGTCGACCGCGAAGACGGCGAGACCGTCTGCATCGGCCGCAACGGCCGCATCAACGTCCAGGACGACGACAACCGCAATATGGAGCGGCTCACCGTTCCCTACGGCGCGACCATCATCGTCCATCCCGGCGACCGGGTGGAAAAGGGCAAGATCATTTTCAAATGGGACCCCTACACCGCCAGCATTCTCAGCACCACCACCGGCAAGGTCGAGTTCCGCGACCTGCTCGAGAATATCACCTTCCGCGAGGAGATGGACGAGACCACGGGCATGCGTCAGCGGGTGGTCATCGAGACCCGCACCCGCAACCTCAGCCCCACCATCAACATCCTCGATGAGAACGGACGCGTCACCAGCGCCTACGTCATCCCGACCAGGGCCAACCTGGTGGTGCGCGACGGCGACATGATCAATGCCGGCGATGCCATTGTCAAGATCCCGCGCGAGATCGCCAAAACCCGCGACATCACCGGCGGTCTGCCGCGCGTCGCCGAGCTCTTCGAAGCCCGGCGGCCCAAGGAGCCGGCCGTGGTCAGCGAAATCGACGGCATCGTCGAATTCGGCGAGATGAAGCGCGGCGTGCGCAAGATCATCGTCCGCTCCGAGGACGGTCATGAGGAAAAGGTCTACATGATCGGCTACGGCAAGCACGTGCTGGTCCATGCCGGCGATTTCGTGCATGCCGGCGAAAAGCTCTCCGAAGGCTCGGTCGTGCCGCACGACATCCTCGCCATCATGGGCGCCAACAAGGTGCAGGAGTACCTGGTCAACGAGATCCAGGAGGTCTACCGGCTGCAGGGTGTGCGCATCAACGACAAGCACATCGAGGTGATCGTGCGCCAGATGCTGCAAAAGGTCAAGATCGAGGATCCGGGCGATACCTTCTACCTCGAAGGCGACCAGGTCGACCGCCTCAGCTTCCTCGCCGAGAACGAGCGCATCCGCAACATGGTGATCGTCACCGAGCGCGGCGACGCCAAATTCCAGTTCGAGGAGATGGTCGAGGCCGACGAATTCCGCAAGGTGGTGGCCAAACTGGAGGCCGCCGAAAAGACGCTGCCACAGGCGCGCTCGGGACAACCGGCCACCTTCCAGCCTCTGCTGCTGGGCATCACCAAGGCCTCGCTGACCACCGAGAGCTTCATCTCGGCCGCCTCCTTCCAGGAGACCACGCGCGTTCTGACCGACGCCTCGGTCGAAGGCAAGGTCGACGAGCTGCTCGGCCTCAAGGAGAATGTGGTCATGGGCCACCTGATCCCGGCCGGAACCGGTATCGGCCGCTACAAGGAGCTCAAGGTCGAAGGGCCGGAGATCGATCTGCCGACACCGCCGGAGCGGCCCGCGCCGCTGCCGCGTGAGGAGGACGACGACGCCCTGCTCGAGATCGATGAACTGGAAAATGAATAGATTTCGGCAGATATTAAATAAATTTCTTGAAATTTGATAAATAATACCTTATATTAAAAGGCTTTGACAAAAATTGGAGGTATAGTGCCAACCATCAATCAACTGGTGCGCACCGGCCGCGAGACCCTTACCAAGCGTGAAAAAGCGCCGGCGCTCAACAAATCACCGCAACGTCGCGGCGTCTGTACCCGCGTCTATACCACGACACCCAAGAAGCCCAACTCTGCGTTGCGCAAGGTGGCGCGCGTGCGCCTCAGCAACCAGATTGAGGTCACTGCCTATATACCCGGAGAGGGTCATAATCTCCAGGAGCATTCGATTGTCATGATCCGCGGCGGCCGTGTCAAGGATTTGCCGGGCGTCCGCTATCATATCGTCCGCGGTGTTTTGGATACCAGTGGTGTTCAGGACCGCAAGCAGAGCCGCTCCAAATATGGCGCCAAACGCGGCAAGTAAGCGGCCGTCCCGATCATCCCATTATATTGAGAGCCTTTCATGTCAAGAAGAAAATCACCGCCGAAACGTACCGTACTGCCTGATCCCAAGTACAACAGCGTACTGGTCACCAAGTTCATCAACGGCCTGCTCCGCGGCGGCAAACGCAGCGTGGCGGAGACCATTTTTTACGATGCCCTCGATATCATCGCCGCCAAGACCAGCTCGGAAGGGCTGCCCGTCTTTGAAAAAGCGATGCACAACGTCAAACCGCAGCTTGAGGTGCGTTCCCGCCGTGTCGGCGGCGCCACCTATCAGGTGCCGGTCGATATCCGCGGCGACCGCCAGCAGGCGCTGGCCATCCGCTGGATCATCAACTATTCGAAGAACCGCTCCGAGAAGACCATGTCCGAGAAGCTGGCGTTCGAATTGATGGCCGCCGCGAAGAACGAAGGCAATTCGATCAAGAAACGCGAAGATACGCACAAAATGGCCGAGGCCAACAAGGCTTTCGCTCATTTCCGCTGGTAATTGGTCCTGATTTTGGCCAGTTCTGCATTCTAACTCCGGGCTGATGTGGCTCAAAAAGAGCCGGTCCGGAAAGTGGGTGCCAGAACTTGGCGTCGCAGATACTGCACACTCTTCATATCCACTTGACCTTGAAGAGGATGCGTGGCGCGCCAACTTTCTGATGCCCACGCACCTTGCGCTTCGAATTTTAGTCCTGGAGGCGCCTCTTTTAAGGTAAGTGGCTTTTTTATGTCAACCCCTCCCTCTCTGGAAAAGACCCGCAATATCGGCATCATGGCTCACATCGATGCCGGTAAGACCACCACCACCGAGCGGATCCTGTACTACACCGGCAAGGTGCATCGTATAGGCGAGGTTGACGACGGCGCCGCCACTATGGACTGGATGGAGCAGGAACGCGAAAGAGGCATCACCATCACCTCGGCCGCCATCACCTGCAGCTGGAAGAACCACCGCATCAACATCATCGACACGCCCGGCCATGTCGATTTTACGGCCGAAGTCGAACGTTCTTTGAGAGTTTTGGATGGCGCAGTCGCCATCTTCGATGCCGCCGGCGGTGTCGAGCCCCAGTCGGAGACGGTCTGGCGGCAGGCGGATAAATACCGCATCCCCCGCATCGCTTATGTCAACAAAATGGACCGGGTCGGCGCCGATTTTGACATGGTGCTGAATTCGATGCGCGAACGGCTTCATACCCGGCCCGTGCCGGTTCAGCTGCCTCTCGGCGCCGAGGATCGCTTCAATGGCCTCATCGATCTGCTCACCATGAAGGCGGTCTACTATGACGAAGACACCTTCGGTGCCGTCTGGGAGGAGCGCGAGATCCCCGCGCCGCTCGTCGAACAGGCGCAGTCGATGCGCCACGAGCTGGTCGAAGCGGTCGCCGACTTTGACGACGCGGTCATGGAAAAGTATCTCGGCAACGAAGAGGTCACCATCGCAGAGATCCAGCGCGCCCTGCGCGCGGGCACCCTCAAGGACGCGATCGTCCCGGTCCTCTGCGGGGCCTCGGTCAAGAATCGCGGCGTGCAGCATCTCCTCGATGCCGTGGTCAACTATCTGCCCAGCCCGCTCGATGTGCCGCCGGTCGAAGGGGTCAACCCCTACACCGAGCGCATCGAAAAACGCTCCGCGAACCCCGATGAGCCCTTTACCGCGCTGGCCTTCAAGATCATGACCGACCCCTTTGTCGGCAAGCTCACCTACTTCCGGGTCTACTCCGGCCGGATATCGGCAGGAGAGACCGCCCTCAACACCGGCACCGAGAAGAAGGAGCGGCTGAGCAGAATCCTGCTGATGTCCTCCAACAAGCGCGAGGATGTTCAGAGTGTCTCCGCCGGCGATATCGCCGCGGCGGTGGGACTGCGCAACACGCGCACCGGCGACACGCTCTGCGACCTGAAGCATCCCCTGATGCTGGAGAGCATGAACTTTCCGATCCCGGTCATCTCGATCGCGATCGAGCCCAAATCCAAGGCCGACCAGGAGCGCATGAGCACTGCGCTGACCGCTCTGGCGGATGAGGATCCGACCTTTCAGTACAGCGTCGACGGCGAGACCGGGCAGATGATCATCTCGGGGATGGGCGAGCTTCACCTCGAGATTCTGGTTGAACGGCTGCTGCGCGAATTCAAGGTGCAGGCCAACATCGGCAAGCAGCAGGTCGCCTATCGCGAGACCATCACCGAGCCGGTGACCAGCGAGATCCACTTTGTCAAGCAGAGCGGCGGCAAAGGTCAGTACGCGCATGTGGTGATCGAGTTTGAACCGGGCGAGCAGGGCAAGATATTTTCCTTCACCAACCTCGCCAGCCCCCTCCAGGTCCCGACCCAGTTCGTACGGCCGGTGGAACAGGGGCTCCGGGAAGCGATGGCGAGCGGGGCGATCGCCGGGTATCCGATCATCGACATCAGGGCGACCCTGGTAAGCGGCTCCTTCCACGATGTCGATTCCACCGAGCTGGCCTTCAAGATCGCCGCCTCAATGGCCCTCCAGGACGCCGCACGGCGCGGCAAGTCGATCCTGATGGAGCCGGTGATGGATCTGGAAGTGGTCACCCCGGAAGAGTACTTTGGTTCAATCCTGAGCGATCTGGCCGCGCGGCGTGCCCGGATCGCCAACCATCACAAACGCCGCGACGCCCAGGTGATCAACGCGCAGGCCCCCCTGGCGGAGATGTTCGGCTACGCCACCGCCCTGCGCAACACCTCGCAGGGACGGGCGATCTTTACGATGCAGTTTTTCAACTATCAGAAGGTCACCGAAGAGGTGGGCAAAAAGCTCCTGCAAAAAATGGGGCTGATGGTTTAAACAATCTCTCACGAAGGCACAAAGCCACAAAGAGTGAGAGCAAGAAACAATAAAATGACTATCATGAGACGGTGGGCACGTTTTCCTTTGTGTCTCTGTGCCTTTGTGAGAAGATGTTTTTTAAAATAGTGAATGCAAGGAGAAGCTGAAAATGGCAAAGCAAAAGTTCGAGCGGACCAAGCCGCATGTGAACATCGGCACGATCGGTCACGTGGACCATGGCAAGACGACGCTGACGGCGGCGATCACGCAGGTTCTGGCTCTGCGCGGCCTGGCCAAGGCGCGTGCGTACGATGAGATCGACAACGCCCCGGAAGAGAAGGCGCGTGGTGTGACCATCAACGTTCATCATGCCGAGTACGAGACGGCCAAGCGTCATTATGCGCATGTGGACTGCCCGGGCCATGCCGACTATATCAAGAACATGGTGACCGGCGCGGCGCAGATGGACGGCGCGATTCTGGTGGTGAGTGCTGCCGACGGTCCGATGCCGCAGACGCGCGAGCACGTTCTTTTGGCGCGCCAGGTGAACGTGCCGGCGATGGTGGTCTATCTGAACAAGGCGGACCTGGTGGACGATCCTGAGCTTCTGGAGCTGGTCGAGCTTGAGGTACGCGAGCTGTTGACCAAGTACAACTATCCTGGCGACGAGATTCCGGTGATCACCGGCTCGGCGATGCTGGCGCTGGAGAATCCGACCGACGAGAAGCACATCAAGTCGATACTGGACCTGATGGAGGCGGTGGACAACTATATTCCGCAGCCGGCGCGCGAGATCGACAAGCCGTTTTTGATGCCGGTCGAGGATGTGTTCTCGATCACGGGCCGCGGTACGGT